>CALBTQ010000719.1 GCA_937967875.1 uncultured Pseudomonadota bacterium | reverse complement strand
ATCGTATTCGGTGACTGGAGTTCAGACGTGTGCTCTTCCGATCTCGCCGCTGCGTTCAAATTGGAACTGGTCGTGCGCATCTGCAGCGACTCGGCGTTGATCGACTGGGAGCTGATCGACAAGATGATCGAGGCGGTGATCGACCAGCGCGCCGATTACGCGATCTGCGACGAGCGCGTGCATCACGCCTGCGAAGGCTATGAGGTCGCGACCGTCGCCGCGCTGAAAAAGGTCGCGCGCATCACCCGCGAGAAAAGCGACCACGAGCACGTGACCATTTACATCCGCCGCCACACCAAGCAGTTCGCCGTGCTCTATCAGCCCGTGCCGACGCTGCTGCGCGGCGAGTACCGCCTGAGCGTCGATGTCGCCGCCGACCTGGAATTCATGGAAAACATTTACGACGAGCTGTACAAACCCGGCGAGCCGATCGACGTGCGCGACGCCATGCGCTGGCTCAAACGGCATCCCGAGGTGCTGGCGATCAACGCGCACGTCAAACAGAAACCGACGACCGCCGCCACGCGCCACGTGCTGCTGCTGACCGCCGCCGATTCCTTCGCCGGTCGCGCGGGCGAGCGGCTGGAGGAACTGGCGCGCAACCTCGCCGAACATTATCACTGCGTGCTGACCGTCGCCGTGCCCGGCGGCGAACCGATCGCGCATCTGGCCGAACGCGGCTACCGCTTCGTGAATCTGAGCAAGACGGCGCGCCCGACCAAGAATGAGATTCTCGCCGCCATCGAGCGCGTACCCGCGCGCGTGGTGCTCTTCGACGGGCGGGTGCTTTCGCCGCTGGCCCTGCGCACGCTCAAAGCCCGCGACCTCTCTCTGCTGCCCTTCGAGGCGCGCCCGATGATGATCTATAAGGAAGTTCTGCGCCGCTACAAGAACTAGCGGAATCCGGCCATCGTGTAGAAGTACAAGGTCAGGCTGGTCAGCACCGGCATGAGCGCGCCGGCGATTTCCTTGCGCGCGTAGATGTCGGTCACCGTCGCCACCGACGCGGCCAGCACCGCGCCGAACAGGCACCAGGGAATGAACCACACGTCGGGGATGCGCGCGAAAAAGAAGTTGGTCAGAAAAATGCCCACCAGCGTAACGACGGCCATGGCCGTGGCTTCCTCGAAGGTGCGCTCGCGTCCGCCCTTGAAGCGGAAGCGCCGCTTGCCCCAGCGCCGGTTGACGATCGCCGCGGTTTCACGCCCGAGCGTCGCGGCCACGACGCCGCCGATGATCATGAACTGATACCCCGGCCACCAGAACAGCAGCATCAGCACCACCAGCGATCCCTGATGTCCGAAGAACAACGGCGGCGGATCCTCGTCCTTTTCGCGCAACGGCCGCGTCCACTTTTTCCCGCGCAGATAAAGATTGGCGATCAGCAGCGTGATCGGCGGCAGCCAGCCCGCCGGCCACAGGTAGATCCAGTAAAACGCGATGAAGATCCACGCGCCGCCGGCCAGCCGCACCAGCAGGCGCGCCGCGCGCAGGGAAACGCCGAGCCGCCGCAAGCCCAGCGCCGCCGCAAACGCCAGCAACGGCAAGGCGATCGAAAAAACGACGCCCAGCCCGTCGCGCACCACACCGTGGGCCGGCAAGGCAACGATCAGATCCCGGAGTTGCTCGACCAGCGGATGCGCCGGCATGACGGACCTCGCATTCGTTTGCGGTTCGCGCGCTTACAGGAAATTGCCGTGCGGCTTTTCGCCGCGCGCCAGATAGGCGAACAACTCATTATAATGGTCGTAGCGCATATAGGAAGTGTGACCCGGGCAGATATACTTGCATTTGCCGGCCGCGATCTTCGCCACCACCTCGCGCCGCCGTTCGCCCCGCCAGATGTCCGGCAGGCGTTGCTCGTGGATGTTGCCGATCGCGTATTCCTCGATGCCCCGCGTCGAGCAGCAGGCGTACAGCGTGCCGTTGGCGCACAAAATACCCACCAGGTGATGCCCCAGGCACAGCTCGTAGGGCTGCCCCTTGGGTCCCTTCGAGAAATTGTAAATGCGAAAACCCATCACGCTGAAGGTTTCCGTTTCGTAGTTATGCTTGGCGAAAACGTAGTTGGCGTCGATGGTCATGTACATTTCGGTGTCGAACAACTCGCTGTCGGCCACCACGCGTTTGAAGCCGATGTACCGGCAGCCCGTCGCCCGCGCCCGCTTGGCGGCAATGGGCATTTCGTGGAACGTCTCAGGGTGGATGATGTAGATCACGCCGCACAGCACGTCGCGCGACAACGCCTCGATGCCCTGCCAGATGCGTTCGTAGGCGAGCGGGTTGGCCGGCCGATGCACGTTGTTGTGCGTTTCGGCGCTGCCCGCGTCCAGCGACACGCGCACCCACGAGCAGGTGCGGCGGATGATGTCCTGATGCTCCAGCAGCCGCTCGCCGTTGGTGATGATCCCCACCTCCAGCCCGATGTCCTTGGCGTGCTGCAACAACTCGACGATGTGCGGGTACACCAGCGGCTCGCCGCCGCCCTTGACCACCAGGCTGTGCACGCCCATTTCCCGCGCGTCGCTGAGCGCCTGCAGCGCCGTTTCGCGCGGCAGCACCGGCTTGTTCGTTTCACGATGGCGTGAATCGATGCACCAGATGCAGTTGTGGTTGCACACGTTGGTCGGGTCGATCTCCAGCGTCACCGGCGGCGCCAATTCACCGCGCAGCACGGCCAGCACCCGGTCCATGTGGTTGAGGATCTTGAACTGTGAAAATTCAAGCAATTGCACGATTGTCGCCCCTTTACCGATTCGATTCGGTTATCACGGAAAGGAACTTGATCTTTTTCCGGCGGCCGTCCCGGCCATTTGCGAAACAATCACTTTGAGTTAGGATGTACCATAAATTGACCCGGAGGCAAACCGAGAGCGATGAAGATCCTGATTACCGGCGGCTGTGGATTCGTCGGCGCGAATCTCGCCCGTTATTTCCACGCGCAAAGACACGAAGTCACCGTGCTGGACAATCTGGCCCGGCGCGGCAGCGAATTCAACGTCGAGGACCTCACGGCCCTGGGGATCCGCTACGTGCACGGCGACGTGCGCAACGTGGAGGATCTGACGCCGCTGGGCAAGTACGAGGTCATCTGCGAAACAAGCGCGCAGCCCAGCGCCATCGACGGTTACGCCAATCCGCTGTTCGACCTGTCCAACAACACCTTCGGCTTGATCAACGTGCTGGAAAAAGCGCGCCGCGACGAGTCGATTCTCTTTCTCTGGAGCACCAACAAGGTCTACAGCGGCGACCGGGTCAACGCCATTCCCGTCGTGGAAAAGGAAACGCGCTGGGAGTGGAATTCCGACAGCGGTTACGCCGCGCGCGGCTTCTCCTTCGATAAGGGCATCAGCGAACGGTTCGACGTCGACGGCGGCCAGCACTCGATTTACGGCCTGTCGAAAATCTGCGCCGACCTGATCTGCCAGGAGTGGTTCGACGCCTTCGGCGTACGCACGGTCGTCAACCGTTTCAGTTGCCTGGCCGGCCCGGGCCAGTTCGGCAAATCGGCGCAGGGCTGGGTGGCGTGGTGGCTGATCGCCTTCCACTTCGGCCTGCCGCTGACCTACATCGGCTGGAACGGCAAGCAGGTGCGCGACATGCTCTTCATGCCCGACATCGCGCGGCTGATCGACCTGCAGATCCAAAACATCGACCAGTGCGCCGGCAAGGTCTTCAACATCGGCGGCGGGCCGAAACTCGCCATGTCGCTGCGAGAAATGACCGCCTGGTGCGAAAAGCGCTACGGGCGGCAGGTGCCGGTGACGATCCTGGACGATCCGCGCAAGGCCGATCACGTGGTGTACCTCAGCGACGCGTCCAGCGCCAAGAAATACGCGGGTTGGGAAGTCCAGGTGGGCATCGAGGAAGGCCTGAAGCAGATTTTCGAGTGGGTCGAAAAAGAGCACGATCGCCTGGCCCGGCTATATATGAAATAAAAAGATAACCTCGGCAGAATGGAACACGGGAGGGGAGTTCATGTCTGCTAGCCGGATCGTTATTCCCTTCGGGCGCAACGAATTGTCGTTCGCCTGCCCGTCGGGCTGGAACGTGCTGGCTGTCGCCGAGCCCGCCGCCGGTGAAAAAATCGAAGAACCCGAACTTGCCTGCGCCGCCGCCTTGGCGCAACCGCTCGACAGCGAATCCCTGCGCGTCTTGGCCCGCGCCAAACGTCGCGTGGTCGTGGTCGTCGACGACATCAGCCGCCCGACGCCCGTGGCGCAATTCATCGGTCCGGTCCTGGCCGAACTGACCGTTGCCGGCGTGCCCGACGAAGCGATCGTCATCCTCTTCGCCCAGGGCGTGCACCGGGCGATGACCGCCGAGGAAGCTGCCGTCAAACTCGGCCCGGCAATCGCCGTCCGTCACCGCTGGCTCAACCACGATTCCCTGCCGGGCGCGCACCTGGTCTATCTGGGGAAAACCAGGCGTAAAACGGAAGTCTGGATCAACCGCCTGGTCGCCGAAGCCGATTTGATCGTCGGGTTGGGCGCGATCGAACCGCACATCATCGCTTCGTTCGGCGGCGGCGTGAAATTGCTGGTGCCCGGCGTCGCCGGCCGCAAAACGATTGCGCAGAATCATGCGCTGAACACGCGGCCAGAAACCTTCAATAATGTTGGGCTCGATCCCGCGCACAACCCGATGCGGGCGGATCTCGAAGAAGCGGCGACGATGATCAAAGCGCCGATGTTTTTCGTCAACGCCATCCTGCGCTCCGACCTGACCTTCGCCCGCATCCTCGCCGGCGATCCCTCCAGCGTGTACCGCCACGGCGCAGCCGTCGTCTCTCAGCTCTACGGTGCAACGGTCCCGGGACCGGCCGATGTCGTCCTGGCTTGCAGCCATCCGATGAACCACGATTTCCGTCAGAGCGCCAAGGCGGTGACCAACACCGTGCGGGCGCTGAAAAAGGGTGGTACGCTGCTGTGCTTCGCCGTTTGCGAGCAGGGGCTGGGCGATGTCACCATGCGCGAAAAGCCGGTGCGTTTCGGCAAGAAGGGCATGCGGTTGCTTGCGCGATTCCTGCTGCCGCTGGTCGGCCGCTTCCGGTTCGGCATGCAGGAGGACGATCATTTCATCACCTACTTCACCCTGCAAACAATCAAGAACTACAACGTGATTTTCTACGCGCCGACCCTGCCCCGAGAGTTCACGGAAAAAATGAAGTTCCTGGAAATCCACCACGATCTGGACCGCGCCCTGGCCGCGGCGACAGCGGCGGCGCCCCAGGCCGACGTGCTGGTCTTTCCCCATGGCGGCGTGACCTACCCGGTCTTTCCCGCTTGACGGATCGCCGCTTGCTGGGTATAAGCTTTCGGTCTTGCCGAAGCAGCGAGGTATTCGTTCTTTATGCAATCAGACGACACACGGTTCATGGAGCTGGCCCTGGCCCAGGCCCGGCAGGCGATCGAAGTCGGCGAAACGCCGATCGGCGCGGTGCTCGTGCACGAAGGTGACGTGCTCGCCGCGGCGCACAACCGGCGCGAAATCGACTTCGACCCCACCGCGCACGCCGAAATGCTCGCGTTGCGGGCGGCGGCGCAAACGCTGGGACGCTGGCGGCTGAGCGGCTGTACGTTGTACGTCACGCTCGAACCGTGCGCGATGTGCGCCGGAGCGCTGGTCCTGGCGCGGATCGACCGCCTCGTGTTCGGGGCGCGCGATCCCAAGGCCGGTGCGGTCGAGTCGTTGTACAGCCTGGTCGACGACGCGCGGCTCAATCATCGCGTACAGGTGACCGGCGGCGTGCTGGCCGAGGCATGCGGGTCGATGCTCAGTGAATTTTTCCGGGCCAAACGGTCCGGATAACCGTGCTCTGGAGAGATGGCCGAGCTGGTCGAAGGCGCCTGACTCGAAATCAGGTGTACCGCTTGCGGTACCGGGGGTTCGAATCCCTCTCTCTCCGTTTTCTTTTTTGGCCGCTTGGAGAGGTGACCGAGAGGCCGAAGGTGCACGACTGGAAATCGTGTGGGCGCTAATCCCGTCCCGAGGGTTCGAATCCCTCCCTCTCCGACCGCCGTCGTCCTTCGCGGATGACGGCGTTTTTCGTTGCGCCGCGCTTTCCATCCCCCACTCAATTTGTTATCTTTGGCGAAATATTCATCGGGAGGAGGATCGATGCGACGGCGGGTTGCGCGCATTATCGGAATCGTTCTGCTCGGCGCGGTCGGACTGCTCGCGCTGCTGTACGCCATTGCCTATATCGATCTGATGTTCATCGAAAAGCCCGCGCCCTACGATCAGGCCAAGCTGGAACCGCTGTTGGCCGAAGGGCGGCGCATCGACGAAGCCCTGCGTTCCGCCCCTCGCGAGGATTTTACGGCGATGGTCGCTCTGGCCAAGGATGTAAACGGGTTTCGTGAGAAAGACGGATCGAAGTTCTTCCGCATGTTTCCCAATGCCAAAGAACGACTCACGCGCGAACAAGCACAAGCCATCGAAGCCGAGTACGGCGCGACCATGCGCGGTTTTTCCGACAAATTGGGTGCGATCCTCGCCGATGGTTTGCGCATCCATTACGATTACCGCGACAAGCCGGGTCCTTTGACACCAATAGAGGAAAAGAATCCGGAGATGATCATGGGCGGATTTCTTATTATTCAGTTAAGTAAATGGGTGGAAGTCGAAACAGCCTTGGGCAATACCGAGCAAGGCATCACGATCCTGGAGCGGATGCTGGATTATTACAATGGAATATTCCAGACATGCTATGAAATATTTACGCCTGTTTACCAGTTTGAAAATACAATTCCGCAAACCGTATTCGAGATTCTGCCCGCTTTGTCCGCCCAACAGATGCAGCGATTGAGAACTCGATTGGAGTCATTGCCCCCGACCCGGCCCATGGCTTCGAAGTTGTTCTCCTATGGTCTGCTGCGCACAACAGATTTGTTGGAATGGCCGGAATATAAAGCCTACATACGGCAATATGCGGCCGAACTGCGCCAACTGTACACTCAGGAAAAATACAGTTTTTTGCCGTTTTGGTTGCGGTTCGTCTACAACGGCCGCATGCTGGCGCCGCTGCGTGACCGCTTGCAATGGCTGCAAAATCGGAAACACCTGTCTCATGCAATGGACTATCTATCGGCGATGCGCGAGAATCCCGACGCTGATTTTCCTTTTGATCCCGTTCTGGGCAGAGAAATTCCGGATTTATTTATGCGCTTGAGCATGTTCGATGAGCAAAGAGGCTCCCTGACACGGATCATCGACCAAGCAATTGCCCGTACAACTGTGGGCGACGCCGCGCCGCTCGAAGGAGACTTTCCCGCCTTGTTTCTCATTGATAATGAGGAACGGAAGGAATCCTCCTACGAACGCGGTCTGCTGCATTACGTGATCGCCGGCGATTACGCCTGCATTGAAAACACCTGGGGAAATTACAAATGTAGCCTGGAGGATGTTAAACTGGCCGCTCCTTGATCGTCGCCGGGCCGCGCTTTCCTTCCGCGTCATCATTTGTTATCTTTAGCGAAACATTTTTAGTGGAGGTTCGGATATGTGGCGTTCACTGTTTTGGTTGTTCCTGATTGCCGTGTTGAGCGCGAGCGTGGTTCTGGCCTTCGGTTGCGATGACGACGACGATGACGACAACGACGACAACGACGACGCGGACGATGACGACGATGACGACGATTTCAATTCCACCGACGGCAACGTGCTGAGCACCTGCATCGCCTACTACATCGACTGCTTCGGCATGGACGCGGGAACGGCGGAGGAAATCTGCCAGGAACTGCTGGACATCGAACAGACCTGCGCGCCCGGCGCCACGGAGCGTTTGTTCGAATGCACCGGCACCGATTGCTCGCTGTGGGAAGACTGCACCCACGCCTGGGAAGACGAAGTCAACTGCTGAGCGATCGACCGGTACGTCTTGGGCGATGCCTAACACGTTTTACCGGAGAGTTAATTAACCGCGCGCCCGGCAATTTGCGCCGCCGGACGCGTCTATCCCTATGAATCGAAAGCGGATTTTTAAAGGCATTTTCCGCGTGAAAACCCGTTTGACTCAAGCCGGCCGATCGGTATAATGACACGGCTTGAGATACAAAAACGAAGAATGACATCTTTTTCTGCTTAGAGGAGATTTTCCATGCGGATCGCAACGTTGGTAATGGTTTTGGCTCTGCTGTTGGCTTTCGGTGTGGTGGCTTATGCCCAGGAACCGGAAGACGATCCGGTCCTCGACGATGACGAGGATGCGTTGGACGACGACGGCGACGACGATGACGACAGCGACGACGACGAAGATGACGAAGACGACAACGAAGAGCAGAGCGACGGCGAAGAGGAAATGACCTCTGAAGAACGTGAAGAAAACGGCGACGGCCTGAAGCGCGCCCACGACGACGACAACGACCTCGGCGGCTGCGGCTACTGATAGCAGGTTGGTCGGCCGAAGAGGATCTCGGTTTCGATGGGGCTCTGCGATGCGGAGCCCCTTTTTTATACTCGCGCACGGCGAGGATAATTCGTTTCCCCTCTGGCCAAATGCATAAAAGGTTTTAACCTTTAACCTGGAGCATGGGGAAATTGTCCATCCACCGCCGAGGAGATTGACGAGGCATCGCTTTTGCGTACAATCAAGGCGGCTTGGATACTATAATGAATATATACGAATTTTATTCATCAACACGACAGTCGAAATAGCAAGCAGACGTCAGCAAGAAGGGATCCCAAGGATGACTAAGAAGAACCAGCAACAGGAAGAAAACATCGCGCCGGCTACCGAAGCCGTCTCGTCCTACGCCGAAAAAGAAGAGGCGATCAAAAACGTGGACACGCTGCTGGCCTCCGCCCGCAAATATCACGGCACCAAACAGAAACGCGTCGGCATGTTGTTTTCCGGCGGCCCCGCTCCCGGCGGCAACGCGGTGATCTCGGCCTGCGCCCTCGCTTTCCTCAACGACGGTTGGGAAGTGATCGGCTTTTACAAAGGCTACGAGCACCTCGAGCAGTTCGACCGCGAAAATCCCCGTGCCTTCCGCGAAGGCGTGCACTTCAAGCGCCTGGGTTACGAGGATGTGACCAAGATCCGTCAGCTCGGCGGCATCGTGATCAAAACTTCGCGCGCCAATCCGAGCAAGATAACCCAGGGCGCCAAAACGCTGGAAATCAAAAAGCCGTCCGACCTGATGGACGAAACGCACGCCAACAAGCTCTACAACGTGATGGACGCGCTGGAGTTCATGGGTATTCAGGCGCTGGTGTCCATCGGCGGCGACGACACGCTCAAGACCGCCTACTACCTGCACCTGCTGGGCCTGCCGGTCGTGCACGTGCCCAAGACGATCGACAACGACTACTACGGCATTCCCTGGACCTTCGGTTACTTCACCGCCATCGAGCACGCACGGCAGGCGGTCAAGGTGTACAACGCCGAGGCGCAGACGACCGATTCGTGGTGGGTGCTCGAATTGATGGGCCGCAAGACCGGCTGGTACACGCTGGGCGCGGGCATCGCCGGCGAAGCCGTACGTATGATCGGCCCCGAGGAAGTCGGCAAAGACGTCACCATGGATAAACTGGCCGAAAACCTGCTCGAACTGGTGCTGCAGCGCGAAAAGTACGGCAAAAACTACGGCGTGGTTCTGGTCAGCGAAGGCCTGGTCGACCTCATTCCGCAGGACTCGGAAATGATGCAGATGGACGAACACGGGAACATCAAGTTCTCCGACGCCCTCTTCGGTCTGCGCCTGGCCAAGCTCCTGGGCGAACTCTATAAAAAGAAGACCGGCAAAAAGCTGCGCATCAAATCCGAGACGATCGGTTACACCACGCGCTGCGCCGAACCGTCGGCCTTCGACATCATCCTGGGCAGCCAGTTGGGCGCCGGCGCCTTCCGCTTCATCAAGGATAAATTCTTCGGCAGCATGGTCAGCGTGGGCGACAACCTCGAAATCAAGCAAGTGCACTTCGAACAGTTGATCGATCCGCAGACCTTCCGCACCAAACTGCGCTACGTGCCGATCGAAGGCGACTTCTTCAAACTGGCCAAGTCGCTGGAGTTCCGCCGCAAGCAGGATATGTAATTTCTTCAGCCATACATCAAAAGCCCGGGCGTTTTACCGCTCGGGCTTTTTTTATGCCCTTTCGCGGCATTACAATATAAATATGAAACATGCAGCCATCCTGCTGGTCGCCTTGCTGCTGACGCTCGCCGGGTGCGCATCCGATCCGGCCCGCGCCGGCAGCCCGTGGACGGTCGTGCAGCTCAACCCCGATCAGCGCTACCTGGTGTTCGAGTCCTACCGCCATGACGAACCGGCCGTACCCCTGGCCTTTGTCATGCACGGCTGGGGCGGCGAGGCGGAAAGCTACGGCCGGGTGTGGCACGAGGCGTTGCGCGGCGAATATCGCGTCGTCGCGCTGCAGGCCCCGCCCAAGCGGCGCGGCGGTTCGTGGATCTCCACCTGGCACGCCGCCACCGACCGCGATTTTCTTCTGTCCGTTTTCGATAAGGTGAGCGCGCAGGACGTCGATCACGCGCGCACGGTCGTCATCGGCTACAGCAGCGGCGCGGCCGTCGCCGCCCTGGTGGCACGTGAACGGCGATCGGCGGTCGGCGGACTCGTCTTGCACGGCGCGAGACCGTCCGGCTCGCCGGCCGATTACGCCGGCATGTCCGTGTTCATGCTGGTGGGCACGCGCGACCTGGGCTTCGGTCCCAAGCGGGCGCAGGCGCAACTGGCCAAATTGCAGGCCGCCGGCGCCAAGCCGTTTTTGCATACGGTCAAGGCCGATCACGCGTCGGTGTACGCCAAGGTGGGCAAGGCGGCACAGTGGATTCTCGGCGGCTTCACGCTGCCGGTCACGGAAGAGTGATCGCGTACTCCATCATCTCCGGCCAGTGATTTTCATTCAGGTAAGCGGCCAGCTCCGGCAGGCCGTACAACGCCGCGCCGAAGAACGCGGTCGCATACGCGTCGAGCACCGCGTGCAGCGCCTCGTGATCCGGATTGGTGAATTCGCCCTGCCCGTCGACGCGCCGTTCGGCGCCGCACCCGTTGGCGAAATTGGCGATCGGCGGCACGAAGCGGCACAGGTCGCTGAAGGCGAAGTGGCCGGTGTCGAAAAACTCCAGCGAAAATTTCGGCGGCGGCATCGCATCCAGGTAGGCGTAGTGCCAGTCGGTGAACATGCGCATCACCTTTTCCTGCTTGCCCCAGAAATACATCGACGCCGCGTTGAGCGTCTCGGGCACGACCGGCGTGCCGAACGAGGCCATCTGCAACAACGCGCCGACCTCCGGATGATCCTTGATCGACTCGGAGACCGTCAGCCCGCCCCATGAATGTCCCCACAGCGCGGTGCGCGTCGGATCGAGCTTGCCGACCAGAAACGCGGGCGGATCGTCGCGCAGCAACGCCAGCAGAAAATCGAGGTCGCCCGTGCGCTCGCGCATCGTGGAGAAGATCGACAACGGCGAACCGGCCACCGCCGCGTCGGGCGTGAGCGTGACCATCGCGTTGCAGATGTGGTCCGGCGCGACGATCACGTAGCCGTGACTCGCCAGGTACGCGGCCATGGTGAAGTTCTGAAAGCGGTTGCTCATGAAGCCGTGCGAAAAAACGATCACCGGCAGCGCCTGCGCCTGCGGATGCAGCGGCGCGTCGCGGTACGAACCGGTCGGCAGATTTTCCATCTCGCCCTGCTCGCCGATGACCTCGAGCACCTCGTCGAGCCGCCCGAGGAAGAAATCTTCGATCGTATTTTCCGCGCCCTGGTCGGCATCGTCGGCCGCCGGATACCAGATCTCGACCAGCAACGAGCGCGGCCCGTCGCCGCAACTCAGCTCGCGCGCCTCGTCGGTGAAAAAGAACGAGCGATTGCCCACCACGAACGGCCCCGGCGCTTCCGGATGCAGCAACGGATTGTCGTCGTCGTCGCCGGGCGTCGCATCGTCGTCATCGTCGGTCGCATCGTCGTCGGCGCCGTCTTCATCATCATCAGCCTGCCCTGAGCTTGTCGAAGGGTCATCGTCATCGCCGCCGCAAGCGAACGCAACGAGCGCCGCCAAGAAAAGAAGAACGCACACGCGGGAAATTGCTTTCATCATTCACCCTCCGCCACTGATCGATATTTCTACTCCAACCCACTTGGAGGCGCAAACCGAAACGCGTTATAAGAGCATGACATCCCAACCAAGGAAGCACGATGAACGTTTCGATCTTGATCGCCTTCATTCTCGGCGGCCTGTTTATCCTCGCCTTTCCCCTCGTCGGCGCGCTGATCGTCTGGCGCAAGACCGGCGCAAAATGGCTGTACTTTCTCATCGGCATGGCGACGTTCATGCTCTTTCAGGGCATCCTGCGCATCCCGGCGATTTCGCTGATTCAATATTTCTTCGCCGATTGGCTGCAAAGCAGCGCGGTGATTTCCTGGACGTGGCTGGTGTTGCTGTGCCTGACCGCGGGCATCTTCGAGGAAGGCGGGCGCTACCTGGCGCTGCGCTTCATCCTCAAACCGCCGCACGTGTGGAAAAACGGACTGATGTTCGGCCTGGGCCACGGCGGCTTCGAGGCGTGGCTGATCGGCCTGGGCGCGATCGTCGGCAACATTGTGATCATGTTCATGCCCGCCGAAATGCTGCAGGGACCGACGCTGGCGGCGAAAGAAGAGATCATGAATCTGCCGCTGCTCATGACCGTCGTGTCGCCGCTGGAGCGCCTGATGGCCACGGTCTGCCATATCGGGTTCACGCTGCTGGTACTGCGCGCGTTCCGCCGCGGCGCATCGATCTGGAAGTGGCTCGCGCTGGCCGTGCTCGCCCACGCGCTGGTCAACCTGGTCGCGGTGATCGTGATGAAACTCGCCGGCGTGTGGCTCGCCGAAGCGGCCTTGGCCCTCATCGTCGCCTGGGTGATCGTCTGGATCGTTTACGAATACAAAAGCGAGAAAGCCGCCCCGGTGGATGCATTGATCCAAAATGATCGAGAGCACTGATACGTAAACGATGGCACTGATACACGAGCGAGCAAAGCGAGCGAGTTTATCAGTGGTCTTTGATAACACTGATAAGCCTCACTACGCTCGGCGTATCAGTGCCACCGCCCTCATTCTGCATTCGACATTCGCCATTCCGCATTGTCAGCATCCGCACCCATCATCGTCATCATCATCATCATCGACTGCATCATCGTCGGCCGCGTCATCGTCGATCGCGTCGTCGTCCACGGCGTCGTCGTCGACCGCATCGTCATCCGTAGCATCGTCGTCGATTTCATCGTCGTCACCCGTGTCGTCGTCGACGGTGTCGTCGTCGAGCGTATCGTCGTCACCCGTATCGTCGTCGACGGTGTCGTCGTCGACCGTATCGTCGTCGGCCGGCCAGACCGGCGGGTCGCGCTCCAGGGTGAATTCGTCGATCAGCGTGCCGTCCAGGCGGAAAGAGCGTAGAGTAGCGATTTCCGGCTCCAGGTCGATCACCATGTAGTGATTGCTTTTATCGTGAGCGTGATAGCCGGGCATCGTCTGAGGTTGCGGCCAGGGTTGGAAATCGTACAGCGGGGCCCCGCCGCCGCCGGTGACGATATGGTTGATGCCGCCCATTTCATGGCGGGCGTAGAAGTGATCGTGCCCCTCGAACACGGCATCGACGCCGTAGTCGCGGAAGATCGGATTCAAAATGAGCAGCGTCGCCGTGTTGCCCGTTCGCCCTTCCTTGTAAGAAAACGGCGGCTCGTGCAGAAAGGCGAAGGTGAAGTTGGTTTTCGGATTCTCATTGGCGGCGTCCAGATCGTCGCGCAGCCAGCCGTTCTGCAGGATATCGGGCACCAGCAACGTTTCCCATTTCTCCACGTCGATGACCACGAAGTGCGCGTTCAGGTAATCGAAGCTGTAATACGTCGGATGACGATTCGCGTCGGGCGGCGCGAAATACCGCCCCCAGTTGTCGTCGCCGGTCAGGCCGTTTTCCTCGTCGTCCTCGTGGTTGCCGAAAATGGGATACAGCGGCACATGGGCCATCAGGTCGTGTTCGGCCGTGAAGAAATAAGCCCAGTTGTCCAGATTGGCGCCGGCGCTGACCAGGTCGCCCGTGTTGAAATACAGCGCCGGCGACTCGTCGATGATCGCCGCAATCGCCGCTTCGTGCTCGAGGTTGGGCGAACCGATCGCGCCGCCGCGCGAATCGCCGAACACCACGAAACGAAACGGCGTCAGATGATCGGGCTCGGTGATGAAGGAAAAGTCCTCGGTCGTCACCCCGCCGTGCACCACGCGATAGTGGTACAGCGTATCGGCGGCGCGATCGTCGATGGCAATCTTGTATTGATAGACCGTCACGCCCTCGTGCGTGAACTCTGCGCCCTGGCCGGTGAACGTCTCGCCGTAGCCTACATCCGCGCCGACCTCCACCGCGCCCTGCCCGGCCAGATCGGTTTCGAAACAGATCGTCACCCGGTCGATGTCCAGGTTTTGCAGATAGGGCCCCTTGGTGATGTCGGCGGCGGCAGGCAGCGAGATCAACAGGCACAGGCCGACAATCCACAATATGGTTTTTCTGGTCCGCATCGTCTCCCCCG
The DNA here is from genome assembly GCA_937967875.1 of uncultured Pseudomonadota bacterium. Classification (GTDB taxonomy): domain Bacteria; phylum Lernaellota; class Lernaellaia; order Lernaellales; family Lernaellaceae; genus CALBTQ01. Next base: position 4,138 of record CALBTQ010000719.1, on the reverse strand, counting down.
TTTGCGGTCGGCTAATGGTAACAAGACTTGGTCGACGGCGTAAAGCGCCTCTGATGAAAATTGATTATTTTCACGCTACGATTGCCGTTCCTCGTCGCCGGACTTGAGCTCGGCGCGCACGACTTCGGCCACCTCCGCCGCGGTGACCGACTCCATTTCCTCGATCTGCCTTTTCCATTCGCCCGATTTGGTTTCCCAGGCGCTCTCGGCCGCCGCGCGCACGTCGGCATGGATGCTGCGGTCCAGCATTACCTCGCGCAGGTCCTGCTTGAGCAGCGTCGGCACCAGCGCGATCGCCAGGTGCGGCGGCGTGTACGGATTGCGGATCAGCGCCAGGCGCACCTGCGGGCGCGTCCGCCACTTGGGCGAATTGTAAATTTCACAGAGCACCTCGGGAAAATTCGGGCGGCGCGCGGCGATGATCACCACGTCCTGTTCGGTCAGCCGCGGGTTGAGCAGCAACTGATGGATGACCGAATTGTCCAGATCGTAACCGACGCGGTTGAGCAAATCGCGATTGAGGCTGCGTGCGGCCGATTTGCGCTCGCCCAGCGTCATCCCGCTCAGACCGTATTGTTGAAAGGCGTTTTCGTCGCCTGCCGGATCCTTCACCGGTCGGATGACGCGAAACAGGTTGATCACGTGCGCGTATTCTTTTTTCTTCGCTTCGGCGACCAGACCGTGCAGACGCTTTTTACCGAATTCCTCGCGCAGGCGCTGGGCGTCGACGGCCGAGGTGATCACCGCTTGGCATGCCGCATCGCCGCGTATCGCCCCCATTTGAAAGCGATGCAACACCTCAATGACCGTTTCATCGTCCATCTCGCTCAAGCGCCGCGCGAGAAAATGCTTGCGGATCGTCGCGTCGACGATCTGCTCGATCGTGCGCGCCAATCGTTCGACCAACTCCGCCGCATCGCGCTCGTTGCGCTCCGTTTCCACATCGACCTCCATGCCTATGGTAACACCGGCGGCGCCCGGTCGTCAAAAAACATCGTGGATGAATGAGTTTACGAAAAGAGTTTCTTCAGCGCGTTCTTCACGCTCTTGATGTCGAATTCCTTGCCCAGCAGGTTGTCCTTTTCCCGTTCCGCCGCGGCCAGCTCCATGCGCTCGCGCTCGCGTTCGGCCTGCAGCCGGCGCAGTTCGTTCTTGGCCTCGTCGTTGTTTTTATTATAACGGAAGGCCAACGCAAACATCCTTCGGGCTTTTTCTTTCTGGTTATGGAACGCTAGGATCTTGCCTAGGAAGAAATACGCCTTGTCGCCTTTGGGATTGATCTTGATCGACCGCTCGATCGACTCCTTGGCCTGCGCCGTGCGTTCCTGCGCGGCCAGGTTCGGATTGTTCCACTGCGCCCAGCCCAGGTAGGCGTGGTATTCGCCTTCCTCCGGAAACAGCTTGCAGGCTTCGGCGAAATGGTCCTGCGCTTCGGCGAAGGTGTGGCGGCGCATGGCCAGCACGCCCTGGTTGAAGGCGCGTTCGGCCGCGAGAATCGTCGTGATGCGCCGTTCCTTGATTTCCTCGCCGTCGGGGGTCAGTCGCCGGTCGTACTCGCCGCGCTTGGCCGGGCTCGACAGCGTTTCATAGGCGGTGGTGATCGCCTGCATTACCGCATTGGCCTGTTGTTTGGCTTCCGCGTCGGTCAGCGCCGGACCGATTTTATCCTCGTGGTACTGCTGCACCAGACGATGGTAGGCGCTCTTGATCGTCACCGCGTCCGCGCTGCGTTCCACGCCGAGAATCTCGTAGTGATTGGAGCTCTCCAGCTTCAGGTACATGTCCATGATCCGCTGCCGCAGATCGTCGGGCGCGGCGCCGGCTTCGTCGATGGGCACCAGTTCGTGCTTTTCCTCGCCGGATTCGAAGGCGCGCAGCTCGCGCTCCAGTTCGCTTTCGGCTTCCTCTTCGCCAACGACCTCCTCGGCGGGCATTTCGTCGAAGACGATCACATCGTCGTCGTCAAGCACCGACGATTTTTTCGCCGGCGCCGGCGTCGGGGCCGAGACCGGTTCTTCCTCATCGTCGATCAGCACGTCCTCTTCATCGTCGACGAGCATTTCTTCCCCGTCGTCGATCGGCGTCAGCTCATGGGCGCGGGCGGCCGGACGCCGCGGCGGCGCGGGCTTCTCTTCCTCGATGAGGATCTCCTCCTCGTCGTCGAGGGTCGCGAGTTCCTCTTCTTCCTCGATTTCTTCCGGCAGTTCCTCGGCCGCCTCGCTCATGCTTTCGTACAAACGCAGAATGAGCATCGAGTACAACAGCGGGAAGGTGTGCTCCTCGTCCAACGGCGACGCCTTGACGACCTGGTTGATCGTCCGCTTGCCGTCGATCAGCTTGAGCAACATCCACACTTCCTTGCTCAAACCCGCATGGCGCGGCGAAAACGGCGGCGGCGTGATCGGCGCGACCACCTGTTCGCCGACCTCGGTGAACATCTCGCGCAGCGACTCGGCGTCGTAGGCCTGTAAAATGCCGTCGAGAATCAACCGCGGCATCGGCAGCTCGAAGACGGTCAGGCTGTTGATGTCGAAGGGCGTTTCGTCGAAGTAGAACTTCCCCTCGAACCAGCCGAAGAGGTTCAGCAGCTTTTCGCGCATCTGGAAACGCAGCGCCTGGTAAAGCTGCATCGGCGTCAGCCGGCCCATGTCGACCAGCGCGTTGCCCTGCCGCTTGCCCTTGGTCGCCATACTCTCCAGGCTGGAAAGCACGTCGTTCGAGTCGATCACGCCCTGCTGCACGAGAATCTGCCCCAGGCTCTCCTGCCGCCCTTCGCTCTCCACGTACACCGCGCGGCCCTGATCGAAATAAATGTTCTTAGTCGAGCCCTGGTGCTGCACCTCGAGGATGCCGGACTTCTCGGCGAAAAACAGTTGCGCGAACAATTCGGGAATGCTGATTTCCTCCAGATCGCCCTCACGCGTGGTTTCCTCGTCGCCTTTATCCGCCTCGGGAGCGTAAAACGACCAGTCGTCCTTTTCGACGTTGTCGCCCAACGCGATGCTGGTCACCTCGTCGAGCAGCTCGGATATCTTATCGCGGTCGTCTTCTTCGGATGCGGCCGGCGTCGGCGCGCGCTTGATGCCCTCGTCGATCTTCGCCACGCGCGGCGAACGGTCGATCAATTCCTGCCCGTCCAGCTCGGCCAACGTACGCGACAGCAGATCCTCCAGCGACTCTTCGCGCTTGGGCGCGGACGCGGCCGGAGCGGCGGGAGGTTCGCTTTCGACGAGTTCATCCTCTTCCTCATCGATCGCGGGCTCGATCGTCTCGGTCACGGGTTCCGCGACGGCGAATTTTTCCGCCGGCAGCAGTTCATGAAGCGTCTCGATCAATTGCGCCGGCGTGTAGGGGGCTTGAATGAAACGGTCAGCCTGCCACGATTCACGCGCCACTTTGTGCAGATCGGTTTTTTTGAACAAGCCGGAAATGAGGATGACCGGCACGTTGGCGTTTTGCGGATCTTCTTTGATCTTCTTGCACAATTCGCCGCCGGATAGTTTGGGGATCAGCAGGTTGATGATCACCGCGTCGGGACGTTGCTCACGGAAAAGTTCCAAGCCCTGCAGGCCGTCGGTGGCGTAATGGACGTTGATTTTCTCTTGCTGCAATGCGCCGACGATTCGCCGCAATTCGCTTCGGTTGTGCGCCACCACCAGAACTTTCGCCACGAGCATATACCTCTGCTTTTTGTGTTCCTCACATATCCGATCAAAGTAAATGCTTAGTGCGCCGATGTCAAATCAGGAAAGCTTTTGTAACTTGCCGAGATTCAATAAAAAACATACGTTTTGCGGCTTTTATCTTGACACCGGCCGCGCCCGGCTCGTACTTTGAAGATATGAGTGATTCCCAACAACGCTTCGATTCAACCGATCCGTTATCCCGGCTCTGGCGGCCGATAGTGACCGTTGTGCTGCTGGCCTCGGTCCTGTATGCGGGCTATACCGGCTACAAGGTGCTGTTCAAGAAAGCGCCCGTCGAAGCCACGCCCGAACCGGCCGAAGTCGGCCGCAACTTGCCGGATTCAAACAAGTAATATGAATTCGAAGAAGCGCGCCAACTGTTGATAGATCGGAAGAGCGTCGTGTAGTGAAAGAGTGTTGATATTGGTGGTCGACAGATCATTAAAAAAAAA
>CALBTQ010000718.1 GCA_937967875.1 uncultured Pseudomonadota bacterium | reverse complement strand
ATGAAGTGCGCTCGATCGTCGTGGTCGACACGCGTGAGCAGGAAAAGCCGCAGTTGTTGTTGCTGACCTATCAACGTCGCCCCGGCGGGTTCGCCTTCGACGGCGAGTTGCAGGCGGCGCTGGCCGAGCGGTTCGATCTGGCCAACCAGAAGCCGCTGCCGCCGCGCGAGTCCGAGGCGCTGCTGGCTTCGCCGTCCTTCGCCGGCGCGGCGGAGAAAAACAACTACCAGGATCTGAGCCGCGCCGTGGCGGTGCAGGGCATTCGTCTGCTGGTGCTGGCCGAGGTCGAGGATCGGCGGCAGGAACCGGCCAAGAAACCGGGCCAGCCGGCCGAGCCGCTGTCGTGCGATCGCTTGGTGCGCGTCAAGTTGATCGACGCGCAGCAGGGCGTGCTCGTGCAATCCTTCAGCTATCAGTACCCGGCGGAAAACGAATGCGCCAAGCATACCGAAGAGATGGCGCGGGGGATGTTCGGCCGGATCATGGACGCCTTCACCGGCCACGGCCTGATCGGCGAAAGCGGCGATTCGGTGGTCAAACTGGAAATCCTGGGCGTCGGCGACTACAGCTACTTCCAGGAATTGCAGGCGCTGATCCGCAACCGTCCCTACGTGCAGAAGGCGCAGTTGGACGCCTTCGAAAGCGGCGGCCGCGTGACCTTCGAAGTCGTCTACGGCGGCCCGATTCAGCACTTGCAGGCCGACCTGGAAAGCGCGCGCGCCACGAGCTTTCATTTGACCTTTACCGGCCGCCGCGGCAATCATCTACAATATCAACTGGAGCTGTAATGAAACGACTGGGAATTATTCTCTGTATGCTTATCCTTCTTGCCGGGTGCGCCGTGCCGCTGGCGCGCATCAACGGCGATCGGCCGACCGTCAGCGTGTCGTTGGACGTGACGCCGGGCGACGCGAAGGTTTTTCTTGACGGCGATTACATCGGGCATGCCGAGCGCTTCACCGCCGAGCGCGGCGGGCTGGCGCTGACCTACGGCGTGCACGAGTTGCGTTTGGAAGCCGAGGGGTATCTGCCCGAATTGTTCGAGGTGATCAGCGCGGCTTCGATGAAACCCGTTACGATCCGCATGTTGAAGAAACCGGAGAAGCCGGAGGCCGAATGAGTTTTCTGCGGGAAATCTGGGCGAACAAATGGGTCAAGTTCGCCGTCCTGGTGGCGGCGGTGCTGTTGTTCTTCTGGCTGATTCACCGCTTGAGCACCATTTTAACCGCCCTGGCCATTGCCTGGGTGCTGGCCTACATCTGCGATCCGCTGGTCGATCGGATGGAAGCGCGTCGTATTCCGCGCACCGCCGGCGTGGCGTTATTCGCGATTTTCTTGGTATTGGTGATCGTGCTGGCCGAGTTGATTCTCGTGCCCGCGATCGGCAATGAGATCGAGCGTCTCGGGCGCGACATGCCCAATTACGCCGACACGATAACGCAACGCGTGGTGCCCTGGGTCGAAAGCACCTTCCGCCTACAGTTGCCGCGCAACAGTGAGGAAGTGTTCGACCTGCTCAAAACCAATCAGGATACTGTCAAGCAGTTCACCGACAAAGTTTATGCGCCGCTGACCGCGATGGTGAAAAACTCGGTGTCCAGCCTGTTGGGCATGATCACCTTCATCCTTACGCTGGTCGTGGTGCCGGTAGCCTGGTTCTTTTTGTTGCGCGACATCGACAAGATCAACGCGCGCGTTGTCGAGCTGGCGCCGCCGCGTTGGCGCGAAGGCTTTCTCAGCTTCATGCATCAGGTCGACGAGATCGTCAGCAACTTCCTGCACGGGCAGATCATCGTCGCGCTGATTCTGGCTGCGCTGTATTCGATCGGTCTGTGGCTGATTTTGGATATTCCGCTGGGCCTGCTGATCGGCCTGTTCGCGGGCTTCGCCGCGATCGTGCCGTACCTGGGCGTGGTGGTCGGCGTGCTGCCCGCGCTGGCGATGGCCTTCCTGCAGTACCAGGACTGGCAGCATCCGCTGGGCGTGCTGATCGTCTTCGGCGTGGCGCAGGCGCTGGAGGGCAACGTCATTACGCCCAAGATCGTCGGCGATAAACTCGGCCTGCATCCGGTGGTGGTCATCTTCGCGATTTTGATTTTCGCCGAGTTGGCCGGACTGTTCGGCATGCTCATCGCCGTACCCGCCGCCGCGATCATCCAGGTGCTGATGCGCCGCCTGGTCGCCGCCTATAAAACCAGCGAGTTGTACCAAGGCGGGGCCGACGAGTGAAACGCGCCGCGCGCTATGGGGTGCTGATCGTTTTGCTCCTCGTGGCCGCGGGCGGCGCCGCGCTCGTCTACCTGCCGCTGCCCAACGAATTGCCCGACCGGGTGATGAGCTACCTCGAAGAGCGCAAGAACGAAACGCGGCCGCTGGTGCGCAAGCGCGCCGGCGTCTGGACGAACTTGCAGCCGGGTCTGGAATTGCGGCGCGTCAAGTTCAATCGCAAAGATCGGCTGCTGTCGAGCTTCAATCTGATCGCCTTGCGCGTCGATCCGGAAAAATTGCGCCTGCGGATGATTCACGCGCCGGCGAAGGATCAGCCGCAGACCGACATCGAAACCCTGGCGCAAAGCACCGGAGCGCTCGCGCTGATCAACGCCAGCTACTTCGAACCGGATTTCAAGGTCATGGGCCTGCTCGTGTGCGACGGCGAGAAACTTTCGCCGATCCGCAAAGAGGGCAACATCCATCACGGCGTTTTTTA
>CALBTQ010000717.1 GCA_937967875.1 uncultured Pseudomonadota bacterium | reverse complement strand
TCTACACCCTTTCCCTACACGACGCTCTTCCGATCTTGACCGGCGACCTGGTGGGCGAAGCCGCGCTGATGCAGGACCGGTGGTGTGACCGTCGAGCCTGCGAGGACAGCCTGGAACTGAGCGCCGAGGATCTGGCGGTGAAAACGCTGCTGGCCCATTGGGAAGATCTGGATGTGTTCGGCGGCGCGTTGCTGGACGGCGACAACGTGATCGCCTTCACTGTCGCCGAACCGCTGATCGCCGACACCGCCGTGTGTCACTTCGAAAAGGCCGACACCAATTATCCGGGCGTCTACCAGGCGCTCAACCGGGAATTCGCCCGCGAGGCACTGGGCGCGTTTGCCTTCGTCAATCGCGAACAGGATTTGGGCGTGCCCGGTTTACGGCAGGCGAAACTCAGCTATCGCCCGGCCATGTTGTGGGAGAAATATACATTATCATATAGATAAATAAATAACGGAAAGGAGCGCGCAATGGAATCGGTGATTACACAAACCTTACGCCAACGCTTTGCCACCCGCGCCATCAAGCGCGATGCGCTGCCCGAGGAGATTGTCGACGATCTGATCGAGGCAGCGCGACTGACCCCTTCATGTTTCAACAACCAACCGTGGCGTTTTTTGTTCGTTACCGGGGACGCCGCGCATGCCGAGGCGAGCGACGCGTTTTCCGGCGGCAACAAGCCCTGGGCGTCGCACGCGCCGTTGTTGATCGTCGGGTACTCGCGCGAGGCGGACGATTGCGTGCTCAAGGACGGCCGCGTGTATCACCAGTTCGACCTGGGCATGGCGACGATGAACATCATGCTGGCCGCCACCGCCCACGGATTGGCGGCGCGGCCGATGGCGGGCTTCGATCCGGAGAAAATCAAAGCCGCGTTCAATCTGGCTGAGGATGAACGCCCGCTGGTGATGGTGGCGGTCGGTTATCCGTCCGACGATACAGACCATCTGCCGGAACACGTGAAAACCAAACACCTGACTCCGCGCGAGCGCAAGCCGACCGAGGAGATCGTCCGGCGTTTGTAAAATGATTCGGCGGGGAATTGCAAATTCGCCGCGACGGATTATGGTTATAGGGTCAGCATAAAACTTGGAGGAGTTCATGAGTGAGCGCGCATTGAAAATGTTGTCGACCGCTTTGGAAATGGAAGAAAAGGGCTACAAATTCTATCACAAGTTTGTCGCCGAGTGCGGCATCGGCGTCGCCGGGCAAATCTTCAAACTGCTCATGGAAGATGAACTGGTGCACATCGAGCGCATCAAGAGCATTTTCGAATTTCTGAACGGCGGTGAGGGATGGTCCGACGCTTGGAAGTTGCAAGCCGAAGCGCACGAAAATCTTGGGCAGGTGTTTCGCGATCTGGCCAAACATCACGGCGCGAACGTTTCGTGCTCTACAAGCGATTTGGAGGCGTTGAACATCGGTCTGGATTTCGAGAACAAGGCCGTCCAGTTTTACCGAGAGCATCTGCAAAACGCGCAGGACGATCTGGAAGTCGAATTTCTGGAAGCGATGATCCACGAGGAGCGCCGGCATTACGACCTGCTCGACGATATGAAATTTTACCTCACCGATCCGGACAGTTGGTTTCGGGAGAAAGAGCGCGGCGGGCTGGACGGCGCGTAAACGGTCCGCGTGCGGCTACTGAAACATTTTCTCCGGCGGGCGCCGCTCGGGCACGCGTCGGTTTTTATCGATTTTCCCGTCCAGGTAATCCCGACTGACGTACAACTCGCAATAGCATTTGCCGAACTCGTTTATATCCGGCACGGCGTAGACGCACGGACAAATGATGTCCTGGTCCTTCTCCGCATCGCCCGCGGCCAGCCGGCAAGGGCAACTGGGAAAGCCGTATCGATTGCGGTTGGCCAACAGCCCTTCAATCAACGGTCGCACCACGCCTTCATCGGGATTGAAGTTCAATCCTTTGCCGGCGGCGAACTTTTTCAGGATGGCGAAGTACTCGTCGAAAGTTAGTTCTTTTTTGGACATGATCAGACTCCAAACACCTGTTTGATTTCGTCGATCGTGGTGCCGACGAGCATCATTTCTTCGGATTCGATGACCGGAAACGAGACGATCGGATGGTATTTACGGAGCCGATCGACGATGGCCAGGCGCTCCTCGCGTGGGATCAAATCGATCTCCACCAGATCGTAGTCGAACTTGATGTCGTTCAGGAAGTTTTTCACCCGAAGGCATCGGGGGCAGGTGGATATCGCGTAGAGAGTAAGATCGGAAGAGCACACGTCTGAACTCCAGTCACCGAATACGATCT
>CALBTQ010000716.1 GCA_937967875.1 uncultured Pseudomonadota bacterium | reverse complement strand
AGATCGTATTCGGTGACTGGAGTTCAGACGTGTGCTCTTCCGATCTAGAACAGATCTGCGTCGGCCTCCCACGGATTGTCGTCCAGGCTGCGTTTGAGCGTCAGCCAATCGGGCTGCCCGGCCTCCAGCGCGATGACCTGCAGTGCGTGTTTGAGCTGCAAACTCTCGTGCCCGGCGAGGATCTGCGCGGCGCTCATCGCCCGATAGCGCGGGACGATGCGCAACCGTTCGGCCGCGGCGAGGGCCTGCGGTTGATCGTCGCCGCGCAAAGCCTTGAGCAGCCGCGCGGCGCGGATCTTGTACTCGTTCAATTGCGGGGATTCATTCGGTGCGGACATAAGCTACTCCTTTGCCGCTGCTGCCGATAACCCACGATCCGGCAAGCAAAAGAGTTGATGCGTCGTAACGAAAAAGGGTGAGTTCCTCTTTCGTGGGTCCGGGCGTCCCTTTCCACCCGTGCGGCCGGATAGTGCCCGCCGCGCCCGAAAAAGTCAAGCGAGGCTTGGTTGAGTTTTGGGATTTATCAATAGGTGACAGTCGAATTGTTGAAAAAAATCATGTTGTATAAACAACGTGTCATCGACCGGTGTGTAGCGGAATGAAGAGGGCAAAGCTCCGCGCCCGACCGTCAAGAGCCCCGCCGGGGATAATCCTTATTCTTACGTGTGCTCCGCTTTTAGCGACAGCCAAAGGTGTGCCGGTTTGGACGAGCACAGCTTTCGCCAGGAACGAAAACTATGGCATACGGAAGGACCGATATTCTTTTGTGTGCGGTTTTTCCAAACGGTGAAATTATCTTCCGTGAGCACCCCATTTTCCCGCTTGGCCGCAAGGGGACGAAAGCATACAATCGGCCGCAATGAATGTACTGGGCATTGAAAGCAGTTGCGATGATACGTCGGCCGCAGTGGTCGTCGACGGACGCCTGGTGCGCTCGTGCGTGGTCAGCTCGCAGGACTCCTTCCACCGTCGCTTCGGCGGCGTGGTGCCCGAGGTGGCCAGCCGCGCGCACATGGAGGTGATCGACGCCGTATGCGCCGACGCCCTCGAGCGCGCAAACATGACGCCCGCCGACATCGACGCGGTGGCCGTGACCGCCGGACCGGGATTGGTCGGCTCGATTCTCGTCGGCCTGGGTTTCGCCAAGGGCTTTGCCTATGCACGCCGCCTGCCGTTCCTGGGCGTTAATCACCTGGAGGGCCACATCGCCGCCGCGTTCCTGGACGGCGACGAACCGCAATTCCCGCTGCTGGCGCTGGTCGTCTCCGGCGGGCACACGCACCTGTATGAAATCTCCGGCTTCTTCAATTTGCGCCTGCTGGGTCAGACGGTCGACGACGCCGCCGGCGAAGCCTTCGACAAAGTCGCCAAGCTCATGGACCTGGGGTACCCCGGCGGAGTGGTCATCGACAAGCTGGCCAAACAGGGAAATCCGCAGGCCTTCGATCTGCCGCGCCCGATGGCCCACAGCGGCGATTTGATGATGTCCTTCTCCGGATTGAAAACCGCCGTGCGCACGCTGGTCGAGCAGGCGGGCGGGCCGGATAAGCTGCCCAAGGCCGATCTGGCCGCGTCGTTTCAGGCGGCGGTGATCGACGCGCTGATCCGCAAGACGCGCCGGGCGCTGGAAGAAACCGCGCACCAACGCCTGGTCGTGTGCGGCGGGGTGTCGGCCAACAGCGAGCTGCGCCGCCGTGCGCAGGAATTGTGCGCCGAGATGAACGTCGCGCTGACCATGCCGGCGATGACCTATTGCACCGACAACGCCGCGATGATCGCCGGGGCGGGCTACTATCGCCTGGCCGCCGGCGAACGCTCCGATCTGTCGCTCAACAGCTACGCCACCCTCGCCAAGGCGCCCTGATGAACTGGCTGAAAAAACGCTGGCGGCAGTTCTACAACCAATTCATCAGCCTCAAGGGGCCGCCGGAAAAGGTGGCGCGCGCGTTTTCCATCGGCTTGTGGATCGGCTGGTTCCCGATCATCGGCACCCACAGCATCCTGACCGTTGCGGCGGGCGCAATCCTCCGCCTGAGCGTGCCGGCGATTTTCCTCGCCTCGTGGATCTGCAATCCGCTGACCATCGCTTTCCTGTTGCTGGCCGATTATGAAGTCGGTAAATTCCTGGTCGGCGGCGCGCATTTGAGCGGCATCGATTTCGGCGAACTGACCTTTCGCGAGATGCTTTCGCTCGGGTGGGACGTGCTGTTTCCGATGCTCGTCGGCGGTTTCATCCTGGGCTCACTCAACGCGTTGCTCGCCTATTACCCGATCAAACGTTGGGTTATCCGCGTTCGCCGTCGCGGCGCCCAACCCAAACCGATCGAGCCGCAATCATGACCGCGCAGCCGCCGGTGGAGGCGAAAAAGTCGCTCGGTCAGAATTGGCTGCTGGACCAAAACATCGCCCGCAAGCTGCTGGACGCCCTCGCGCCCGTCGTCGGCGAAACCGTGGTGGAGATCGGCCCGGGCGGCGGCGCGCTGACCCAGCCGCTGTTGGCGCGCACCGACAAGGTGATCGCCGTGGAGATCGACGGGCGGCTGCTGGATCACCTGCGCGAAACCTTCGGCGAACGCATCGAGTTGCTTCACGCCGACATCCTCGACATCGACCTGACCGAGATGGCCGCGCGTTGCGGCGGCAAATTGGTCGTCTTGGGCAACCTGCCGTATTACGCCTCCAGTCCGATCCTCTTTAGATCGGAAGAGCACACGTCTGAACTCCAGTCACCGAATACGATC
>CALBTQ010000715.1 GCA_937967875.1 uncultured Pseudomonadota bacterium | reverse complement strand
CTCGCCGCGCAGATAGCTCAACCCGCGATCGAGCCAGTGCCGCAACGACTCCCGGTCGATGCGCAGGGAAAAATCCGGGTGCGCCAACATTGCTTTGCTTTCCGAAGCCCATAGCAATTCGCCGTCGACGATCGACCAGCACAATCGGCTCATCCCCGCGCGGTCGGTGAACAGATGAAGCCGCTGTTCATCGGGATCGAAAACCACGGCGGCGAACACGCCGTCGAGCTTGGCCAAAAAGGAAAAGTCCGGTTGCCGGCGAATCAGGCGCAGCAGCAGTTCCGGCGCGGTTAAATCCTCGGGCAGGCCGAAGGCGTCGGGATTGTAAATCTCTCCTTCGCACCACAGCAGTATGCCCTCGTCGTCCAACGGTTGCGGCGGGGAGGATTGCCGTCGCGAATGGGTGCAGGTGCAGGCGAATTGGTCATGATGAAACAGCGCGTGGGATCGATAATCCGGCAGATGCGTTACCAGCGTTTGCATGCCGCGCAACGTCTTCACGACAAGCTCCCGATCCTGGCAACGATGGGTGAACCCGACGATCCCCGGCATGAAAAATCTCCACAATGTCACGACTTTTCCTTATAATATGCCTTAATTCGACCGATGACTTCAATCGAAGCCGCCCGCGCGGCTGTAGGTGGTTTGGAGATCGATATTTAATGAAGTCGAGTTCGGTGACGCCAACCTTGACCGCGGTCATGTGTGTTCGTAACGACGCCTGGGCGTTGCCGCGAACCCTCGCCGAATTGAACCGCTTCTGCGATCACATCGTCGCCTTTGACGACGGCTCCAGCGACGGCAGTGTGGAATTGCTGCGCGCTCATTCGCTGGTGCGGCATGTGGTTTCCTTTGACAAGGGATATCATTCGGAAGGCATCGAGCGTTCCATCGCCCTGGCGCTGGCCGATCTGACGCACCCCGATTGGTTGTTGTACATCGAACCGGATGAGATGTTCGACGAGCCGTCCGCCGCGCAGATCCGCGAGCTGCTGCTGCTCGACGATTTCAAAGCCTGGGCCGTCAATCGCTTCCAGCGCCTCGGCGGTGAGGAATCCGGCGATCTGTGGCTCGAACATTTTTGCCTCTTCCGTTATTTACCCGGACGTGTATTTCATTTCGATCATCGCGTGCACAACCATCCGTGCATGGACAACGTGCCGGGCAAATGGGGTTGGTCGAGCCTGCGCCTCAAACGACTGGGACCGCCGCCGGGCGATGACGATCCCTTCGCCAAACGCGGCTTTCGCCATGCGCAGCCGCGTTTCACCTGGCGCGAAGACGCTGCCCGGCCGCTGCTGGTGCGCGAAACGAAACGCCCCGCGCATTTCTTTTCCTCGCAACCGCAAGTCGATTTCATTCAGCCCGACTATCGTCCATACCGTTGCCCGCCGGTCGAGAACGCCGACGCGCAGTATTGGCTGAACGTCGCCGCCGAACTGCTCGACCATTGCTGCCCCACCGAAGCCGCCGAAGCGCTGGCGAAAGCGGATGCGCAACCGGGTAACGAACTTTCGCACATCAACCACGATTACCTGTGCGGTTTGTTGCATTACCTATTGGGCGAAAATGCGAAAGCGGCCGCAGTCTGGGCGAAGGTGATCGACGATCCCGCGTGGCCGTTTATCTCGTTTTGCGCGCGGGCGTATCGTGAGCGGATGGAGAAGAATGAACGCGCAAAGCATGATGCGGGCTTGTTCGACGAGCAGAATTTAAAAAATGAATACCTCCGCTGGTTCGTGACCGAGTTGGCCCGCCGCCGGCCCGAGCCGCTGTATCTGTTCGGCGCGGGCGAACACACGCAGCGACTGCGCGACTTGGGCCTGCTGGCGCAACTGCCGGTGCGGGCGATCGTCGACGAGCACAAGGCTGGCGGGTGGTTTGATAAGATTCCTGTCGTCACTTTGTCACAGGCGATCCGGGATCAGGCAATTTTACTGATTTCCACTGATCGCTATGAAAAGCAATTGTTGCTTCGCCTTACCGGCGAAGGATTGCCTGCGGTGACAATCCAACCGTTGTATTTTGTCAATGCGAATCAACCGTTTTGGTTTGACGAGCGGAATGATGAGCACGAAAGAGATTAACCTTGCCGTGCGGCGCATCGTTGTCGTTCGCCTCTACGGCCTGGGGAATTTCCTGTTCACCCTGCCGTTGCTCGACGCGTTGCCGCAAGCCTATCCGCGCGCCAAGGTAACGCTGCTGCTCGACCGACGCTGCAAACAGATCGCCGAACTGGCGCGGCCCGCTCTGCGCCGGGCGATCATCGAAAAAGACTTCGACGCCGAAAAATGGTTCGCGCGCGAAAAACCCGATCTGGTGCTGTTCACCTATCCCTGTGCCGACGCCGATTTGCTGCGCGCCGCCACGCGTCATGCGCGCACGACCGTCGCGCACAATACCGGCCGCAACGAAAACCTCGCGACGATTTCCCTGACCGCCGACGAACGCCGTCACGAAGCGTGGCTCAATCTCGACCTGCTCGTCGCCCTCGGCAAAAAACCGCGCCGCCGTCTGCCGCGCCTGACCGTGCCGCGCGCCGGTCACGACGAAGCGCGCCGGTTGTTGCGTGAAAACGGCGTGACCGGTCCTTTCGTCGCGCTGCATCCGGGCTGCTTTCCCGACCTGGCGATCAAGCGCTGGCCGCCGCGCTACTACGGCGAATTGGCCGACAAGCTGCACGCCGACGGTTACGCGGTGGTGCTCGTGGGCGGGCCCGATGAACGCGAACTCTCCGTGCCGATCCAACAGGCCGCCGCTGCGCCGGTGGTCGATCTGATCGCCAAAACCAGCCTCGCCGGCGTCGCCGCCGTCTTGCGCAAAGCCGTTGCGGTCGTCGCCAACGACACTGGCCTGATGCACCTGGGCGCGGCGGTGGGCACGCCGGTGATCGGCATTTACGGTCCGACCTCCTGGGAGAAAAACACCCCGCTGATTGCGCGGCATTTCATCGTCCGCCGCGACGTTTCCTGCTCGCCGTGTTACCGCCCCGGCGTGCCGTTGGGCAACAAACGCGCCTGGTGTCTGGAGATGACCACGCCCGATCTGGTGCACGACGCACTCGCCGCGTTGCTGGCCCGGCGCGATTGGCGGCTGCCGGAAAAAGAACACCCCTTCGTCTCGATCGTCGTCCCGACCTTCAACGGCGAAAAAAAACTGGCGCGGCTGCTGCCCTCGTTGCTCAACCAGGATTACCCGCGCGATCGTTATGAGATCATCGTGGTCGACAACAATTCCCGCGACGGCACGGCCGCGTTCGTGCGCTCCTTCGCTGGCGTGCGCTATGAATTTTACGACCGGGTGCAGACCAGCTACGCGGCGCGCAATCACGGCATCGGCGTCGCGCGCGGCGAAATCCTCGCCTTCACCGACGACGATTGCGAAGCCGATCCGCATTGGTTGACCAATGGCGTGCAGTGGTTCACGCATCCGGAAGTCGGCGGCGTGGCCGGCCGCATTCTGGGTGGCGAAACCGACAGCGACATCGCCCGCTGGCAAAGCCGGCGCAAGCACCTGGACATGCATCCCGATCTGGAAACATCGTTGCGCCCGCACGTGGTCACCGCCAACGTGTTCTATCGCCGCGAGGTGTTCGAACGCATCGGCCTGTTCCGCGAATCGATGATCTCCTCCGGCGATTGGGATCTCGCCTGTCGCCTGGCCGCCGACGGACGCTACCGCTTCCGCGCGGCGACCGATGCGACGGTGCGCCATTTCCACCGCGAGAATCTGCGCAGCCTGTTCAAAGTCAGCATGCGTTACGGTTATGGTCACGTCGACCTCGATCGCCGTTTTCCGCTCGACGAACGCACGCCACGCGAGCGCCTTCACGAATCCGGCCGCGCCTGGCGCAAGTTGCTCGGGCAGGGC
The DNA here is from genome assembly GCA_937967875.1 of uncultured Pseudomonadota bacterium. Taxonomy (GTDB): domain Bacteria; phylum Lernaellota; class Lernaellaia; order Lernaellales; family Lernaellaceae; genus CALBTQ01. The sequence goes on along the minus strand of CALBTQ010000715.1, from coordinate 1,557 downwards.
ATCGGTTTTCTGCAAAACGGCCTGAAACCGGGCTTGCTGCCGGGCTTGCGCGACGAACGTCCCGAGGAATTTTTCGCGCGCGTGGGTGAGCCGTCAAAAGCTTGCCTTGTCACAGTACCCGCATTGCGCAACGATCCAATGATCGAGCAGGCGCGGCGTTACGGAGTCACAGTGGTCGAAGCGCCGGTCCCCCCGCAACTCGAATACCTCGATCGCGCGATGGAGATCATCGCCGCGCAAAAGCCGGAAGCGCTGTATCTTTACGCCGCCGGCCAACACACGCGGCGGCTGCAAACGCGCATCGGTTTCGCGGCCATGGGCGCGCAGGGCGTCATCGACGATCACGCGAAGCCGGGACAGGAAATCGGCGGTCTGCCGGTCGTCACGCAGGACGAAGCGTTGCGGCGCGGCTGCCGCACGATTCTCATTTCCACCGATGCCTTCGAGTACGAGCTGTTGCCGAAGCTGCGCCCGCTTGCCGCGCGCGGCGTCGCCGTTTTGGGTATGTACGATGAAGAGGCGATGGCGCGCCTGGGCCGTCATCTCGATTTGCATGCACCCGAGGAACTGCGCGCTATTTTCATCCCCAACAGCGAGTTGGCCGGCGCGTCGGTCGCCGCGTTGGCGCGTGGCGCGGGAATTTTCCAGCGGCTGGACGCGGCCACCAACAGCCGCTACAGCGACGAGTTTCTCGAGTGGATGATCACCGTCGCCAAACGACTGGGACGCATCGCGGGCACGATCCGCTTCCGGCATTGGTATGTATAAAGTCACCGTCGTCATTCCCTGTTACAACCTCGGCGCGTACGTCGGCGAGGCCATCGACAGCGTGCTGGCGCAGGCCGGCGCGGCGGTCGAGGTGCTGTTGATCGACGACGGTTCGACCGACGCCGCCACCGTCCAGCGTCTGGACGAACTGGCGCGGCGCGAGCGCGTCGAGTTGCTCCGCACGCCCAATCGCGGCGTGGCCGCCGCACGCAACTCCGGCCTGGAAAAAGCGACCGGCGAGTTCGTCATGTTCCTGGACGCCGACGATCGACTGCTGCCCGGGGCGCTACGCGTCATGGCCGAGGCGCTGGCGCGCGAACCGCAAGCAGCGCTGGCCTATCCGGCGTTTCGGCGCGGCGACGACGGGCGCGAAATACATCGCCCCGCCTTCAACCGCCTCGCGTTGCTGGCGACCAACACGCTCTCGATCGCCTCGCTGGTGCGTCGCTCGGCCGTCGGCGATGCGCGCTTCCGCACGACCGACCGCGGCTTCGAGTACGAGGATTGGGATTTCTGGCTGCAACTGACCGAACGCGCGCCCGCGCTCTATGTCCCGCAGGCGCTGTACGAATATCGTATCCGCCCACACAGCCGCGGCCAGGCGGGCAACCGGCACTATGCCGAGGTGATCGACGATCTGCGCCGTTTCAACGCCGCGAGCTACGCGCCCGTCGCGCTCATGGCGGCCAAGCGCCGTTGGTGCCCAGCGTTGACCATCCGCGCGCGCAATGATGAATCAGATCGGAAGAGCGTCGTGTAGGGAAAGAGTGTAGATCTCGGTTGGCGCCG
>CALBTQ010000714.1 GCA_937967875.1 uncultured Pseudomonadota bacterium | reverse complement strand
TTGCGTAAAGCGAACCGTTGTCGTTCCAAATTCTCCGCGCGCTTGTCGTCCCCCGCCTTCACTTGCGCCAACTGGGCCGTCACCGCCGCCAGTTCCTCTTTCAGGCCGCGCACCTCGCGATCGCGTATCGCATCGGCCAGGGCCTGCGGCGCCGTTTTGGCCTCGCAAGGCGCGGCGAGCATCAGCAGATCGCCCGCCAGGGAACGCACTTCCTCGTCGTCGTCGGGCCGCATCAACGTTTCGGCGTCGATTTCCTCGCCCGCCGGCGCACTTAGCATCCGCTCGGCCAGGGTGCGCATCGCCCGTTCCGGCAACGCCAGCATCAGCGCCTCGCGTTCGACCTCGCGCCCCGCCGCCGGATAATGCAAAAGCGTTGCCAAAATCGTACGTTCCGCCGCCGGCAGCGTCCGCGTAGCTTCCTCTCGACGCATCATCGGCCTCGCCTTCTGCCCGCGTCGCAACCGTTCGACCTGCTGGCGCACCACTTCCTCGGGCACGTTGGTGCGGTTGGAAAGCTGATTCGCCAGCAATCCTCGACGGATAGGGCTCTGCATGCGCGCGGCGATCCGGCAGGCTTCCTCCAACCCGCGCGCGATGCCCTCGCTGGTTTTCCCGGCGGCCGCAAAAATGCGCTCGACCACGAAATCCAACAACGAGGGCGCATTTTCCACCAGCGCCGCGAAGCTTTTTGCGCCTTGGCCTTTCAAAAAACTGTCGGGGTCCTCGCCCGTAGGCAGCACCACCACGCGAGGTTGCTCCTCGCGTTCCAGGTAGATATCCAATAATTTAACCATTGCTTTCTGCCCGGCCTCGTCGCCGTCGAAAACAAAGGTCGCATTTTTCGTGTATCGTTCCATCAGCGTGGCGTGATCGGCCGTAAACGCCGTGCCCAACGCCGCCACCGTCACCGGAAAGCCGAACTGATGCAGCGAGATGACGTCGAAATTCCCCTCGCACACCAGCGCGGCGTCCCGCTTGCCTATCTCCTTGCCGGCCAGATGCAGCCCGTAAAAGGTGCGGCTCTTATGAAATACGTCGCTCTCGGGCGAATTGATGTACTTGGGTCCCTCGCCGCCCAGCAGTCGTCCGGAAAACGCCACCGCTTGCCCGACCGCATTGCGGACCGGGCACATCACCCGGTGGCGAAACCGATCGTAATAGCCGTCGCCCTTTTCGCGGGGCGCGATCACGCCCACCGCGACCGCATCCTCCAGCGCCACTCCCTTGCGCCGTAAATGCGCGGCCAACTGATCCCACGCATCCGGGGCGTAACCGAGCTCGAACCGCTCGATCATCTCTTCGCTGACCTGGCGCTGTTTCAGATAGTCCCGTGCGACCCGCCCGTGTTCCGGATGCTTCAACCGCTCTCGAAAAAACGATAAAGCCGCTTCGTTGGCTGTCAATAGGCGCTCGCGATATCCTTTCGGTCGCGTGCTGCTCGCCGTTTCCGGCACCTCGATGCCGTAGCGCTCCGCCAACAGACGAATGGCCTCGGGAAAAGTCAGGCGCTCGGTTTCCATGATGAACCGGAACACGTCGCCGCCCATCCCACAGCCGAAACACTTGAAGGCGCCCCGATCAGGATTGACATAGAAGCTGGGCTGGCTGTCCTCGTGAAACGGGCACAGGCCGACCATCCGCCGCCCCACCCGTTTGAGAGTCACCGACTCGCCGATGATCTGCACGATATCGGCCGCAGCCCGCACCTGCTCGACTATTTCATCCGGGATAAAACCCATGTCTATCCGGCCTTCGTTCGCTTCAAAGATCCAACAGCTTCAACAACCCGTTGGCGAACTCGATCAGGTACGGAGCCAGAATCGACTCCTGCGCCTTGGCCACCAACGAGGTAAACAATTTCTGTTCAGTGATCACCGCCAGAAAAATTCCGCAGGCGAACGCGCCCTTCGCCGCGCCGAACACGCCGCCGAACGCGCGGTTGAGTCCCGACAACCTCAGCGCCTTGGTCGCCTTGGTCAGCATGTTGCCCACCAGCCCGAAAGCGAAGGTGATCAGGATGAAACCGACAATGAATACGACCACGGAAAGGATCTTGGCGTTCAGGGAAAAAAACGCGCCCACCCAATTGCCCAACTCCTTGTAGAAGTTGGCCATGATGAACAATGCGACGATGAAACCGAGAAAGGTCAGCGCCTCGACAAAGAAGCCTTTGACCAGCCCTTTGCCGGCAAAGATCAGAATGACGACGGCAACTAACAGATCGACGTAGGGCACGTTGTTTGGACTCTCTATCCTGTCGGAAATATCAGGATAAGGCCTGGCGGACTTTTTGATTGACTGTTTTGCCGTCCGCCCGACCGGCCACCTTCGGCACCACGACCTTCATGACTTTGCCCAGGTCGCCGGGGCCTCGCGCGCCGGCTTCTTCGATCGCCTCGGCGATCAGCCGGTCCAACTCCGCTTCATCCAGTTCGGCGGGAAGATAGGCTTTGAGCATTTCGGCTTCCGCGAGTTCCTGGTCCGCCTTTTCCCGCGCGCCGCCTTGCAAGAACGCTTCGGCCGCTTCCTGGCGCTTTTTAATCATGAAGCGGACCGCGCCGACGATTTCCTGTTCGTCCAACGCGGTCCGCTTGTCTTTCTCGCGATTCTTCAACTCCGCGCGCAGCATGCGCAACACGCTCACGCGCAGCGTCTCTTTCGCCTTGAAGGCAACGATGTAGTCTTCCTCGATTTTTTTTAGGAGAACCATCGTTTCGCCACAGTGGTGGTCTGCTTTTCCTGTTTGCGGATTTTCTTCAGCAAACGTTTCCGAGCAGCCGCCGCCTTTTTCTTCTTCTGGACACTGGGTTTTTCATAATGCTCACGCTTGCGGATTTCCGACAAAACGCCGGCCTTCTCGCACTGCTTCTTGAAGCGTTTTAGAGCGTGTTCATACGATTCGCCGTCTCGAACTCGTACTCCCGGCAAGGAACTCAACTCCCTTCAATATAATTTTTTCGACGACCCACTTCGTGACCGAATCGCGCCGTCGCATGTGCCAAGAAAAAAAACCGGATCCTTAAGAATACTGATCCGGAGCGCGAAAGATCATATCGATTGTCCGACAGAAGTCAACCCCGATTTTCATTAAAAATATCAGGTCGTCGCTTTTCCCAAAATCGTTGAAAATTGGGTGGTTGCGTCGGTCGAATCAGCGCCCTTTCGCCAACAGGATTTTGCGCATCAGCGCGATCGCCCCGGCCGCTTCCGGACGGTCGAGAATGAACAACGGCCGGTGCGTCATCCGCTCCAGCGCCGGCGCGATGTTGGCCACCCCCACCGAAAACGGAAAAAGCTCCGCCGCGAACATCGGCTCGTCGTTCGGACTGTCGCCCAGCGTCACCACCTGCTGCCGGTCGACGATCCCCTCTTGCGCGCACACCGCATCCAACGCCGTGGCCTTGGTGTGCGTGCCCGCGAAAAAATGCACGTGGATCGAACTGGCGATCACCCGCAACCCGGCCTCCCGCCCCATATCATGGATCAGCGCCAGTTGTTCGTTGGACAAAGGATGACGATCGATCGTCCAGTCGGTCAGCCGGCCGATATTGTCGTCGGTCGCTTCCGCCGCCGGCACGCGCTCGCGCACCTTCGCGTAAAAATCCCGCAGCCGCGACCGTTCCTCGCCCAGTTCCGTCGTGTCGGCCAACAGGTGCGGCTTTTCGCCGGTGAACAGCACACCGCCGTTTTCGGCGATCACGCCGTCGACGTTCAGGTACGCGCTCAGCGCCTGTCCCCACGCGGCGCAGCGCCCGGTGACCAGCCATACCTTCACGCCCGCCACGCGCAGCCGTTCGATGCAATCGAGCACCTCGGGCGTCAGCTTGCCGTTTTCGGTGAGCGTATCGTCGATGTCCGAGGCCAGCAGCCTCACCTGCTCCAGGCGCTGTTCGGGAATGGCGTCAGCCGGCATGGGGCGCATCGGGCGCTTTCTCCTTCTCCAAGCGGTCGACCAACAGCGTGGCGCCGACGGTCGCGGCGGGCAGCATCAGGAAATTGAGCAGCGGCACCAAGGTCGTCATAAACACGGCCAGGCCGAAGCCAATCGCCTCGGGCAGATGCTCGCGCACGAACGCCCAGCGGCGGGCGGTGGTCAGAACGCGATGCCCGAGCGGAAAATCGAAAAACTCAGCCCCGAAAAACAGTCGGCCGGTCAGCGGGCTGAGAATGGCATAGACGATCTGCCCCACGACCGGAACCAGCCACAACAGCAGCAGCGCCAGTTGCGTCACGATAAACAGCGTCAGCGTGACCAGCGACATGACCACGCCGTTGCCCATGTCGGCGATCGCCCCGCGCAAGCCGCGTTCCGGTCCCTGCCGCCCGAGCAGACGCTCGACCTTCTCCGAAAGCAAATCCAGAAACGGCGCGGCGATGATGCAGCCCAGCAGCGTAAAGCTGAAAATCACCACCAGCGCGAACGCGACCACCAGCAGCAAAATCAGCAGCACGTACATGATCCACATGTACCAGACGTCCGGCTTGTCCATGATCGCGCCAAGCAGATCGGGGAAAAAATGGACGTACGCCCAGATGCCGCCGATGAACAGCATGATATTCAACAGCACCGGCAGCACGGCCAGCGTCCACAGTGAGCTATTGCCCGCCAGGTAGGAAAGCCCGCGAAACGCGGTGAAGAATCCGTCGGTCAGTCGTTTCAAATTACTCGTTCCCGCGCTAGCCCATCAGGAGCGGCAGGAGAGCTTCAATCGTGTTGTACAGGTCGATGACGAAGCCGAGAAGCTCGCGAACGCCGTCGGGTTCGGGTTCGGCGAACCAAGGCCCGATATCGATGGGCAAAATTTCCGGAATGCCGGTGATGACGATCTGGAAGTTATCGTCAAAGCCGACGTCGCCGATGTCGTTGGGATCGCCCAGGTCCAGCCCGAGTTCCTGCAGCAGCGACAGCAACTGCGGCAGCAACTGCTGCACCAGCGCATCCAGGTCGATGCCCAGTAGATCCTCGATGAACGCCTCGTCGATCACCAGCGGCAGAATGTCCAAACCGATCAGCAGATCGTTGGCGAAGGAAATGTAGAACGGATTGGCTTCCTCCGGATCGATGTCGAATACCGTATGATCCCACATCGCCGTGGCCGTCAGCGCGCACAGCACGTCCAGCCCGTTGACCATGCCGGCGTCCAGCGTGCCGAACCCGGGGATGTACAACGATTCGGCCAGCCGGTCGCCCGTCTGGTTGGAGTTGGCGTCCAGATAATGCACCGTGTTCTCAGTCTGCAGGCTCGTCTCGCGGTACACTTCCTCGATCATCAGATGCATGCGGTAGAACATCATGCCGAACTGCCGGCCGGCGGCCTGCATGCGCGCCACGCCCTCGTTGCCTTTAAGATATAGGAAGTCGGGGTTCTCCTCGAAGTTCAGCATGCCTTCGACCATCTCGAAAATCGGCCCCAGGCTGTCGAGCAGATCGACGATATCTTCCAAGCCGTCGAGGTTGTCGAAGTTCAGATTCATCTCGGGAATGGCGATGTTGAAGAAGTCGTAGTTGATGTTATGCGCCAGCACGAAGTTCACCAGCCCGCGCACCAGTCCGGTCATCACGCCGAAAAAGTGCAGATCGCCGCGATCCAGCCGCCCGCCGAACTGCATGTCCAGCACGCCGGTGATGCCGATGTTGAAGCGGTCGATTTCAAAATACGGATCGGGATAGGTCAACAGGTCGAGGTACAGATCTTCGCAGACCTCGTACCACTTCGCCGCGCTCTCGGCCAGAAATTCCTGGATGTAATCGCCGATCGGCTCGAGCTCGGCCTGCACGATCTGCCCGTTGGGCAAGGTCACTTCGCCGCCGACGCTCTGCGCGTTCAGATTCGAAATCAAGGTGAACAGTTCGTCGAGCATGCTCAGGAATTGCAGGTTGCGCGCAATGAGCAATCCGTACTTCGCTTCGCCGCAGGTGGGCGAAAGCTTCATCGCCGCCATGAACGCTTCGGAGGCGCTGCCGCCGTCGCCGGCGCGAAGATAGCCCTTGCCGATCTCGAGAATCTCCTCGAGGGAAGGATCTTCGGTGTAATCGAACTTTTCCTCGCAACCCAGAAGAAGGGCGGCCAGGATCGCAACCAGGATCAACGCCAGAAGAGTGCGGCGCATCCGTTTACCTCCGCAGTGGAATAAGCCCCGAATTGCAGGCAGTGTAAAGAAGATGCCCAAGTGGTGTCAAATGGGTTTGTTCTTCTTAATCTCTTAAATCGTGCGCGGGTAGCGCCCGACCAGCCAGTTCCAGCGAATGCGCAGCAATTCCAGCAGACTGCGCGGCAGATCGACCGCCAGGCGCACCTTGGTTTCCGGGTTGTTGCGCCAGGTGACCGGCACTTCGGCGACCCGCATGCCGTAACGCAAAGCCAGAAAGAGAATTTCCGCGTCGAAACTCCAGCGCTCGATCACGCTAGGCGCGAACACCTTCTGCGCGGCCGACGCGCTGAACGCCTTGAAGCCGCAGGTGATGTCGCTGAGCGTCGGCGTGAACAACCGCAAGGTGAATTGCCGAAACACCTCGCCCAGCATCCGCCGGTACTTCGGCTGGTACACCTCGACGTTGCTGGCCTCGACCTTGCGCGTGCCGATGACCACGTCGCTGCCCGCGCGAATTTTCGCGACGAACGGTTCCGCCTCGACGATGGGCACCGATAAGTCGATGTCGGTGAACAACCGCACCTCGCCCCGCGCCGCCAACATGCCCTCTTTCACCGCCGCGCCCTTGCCCCGGTTGCGCGGCAGGCGCAGCAACCGCGCGTCGTTGCGCCCGGCGATGGCGGCTTCGACCTGCGCGGCCGTGCCGTCGGCGCTGCCGTCGTCGATCAGCACCAATTCGCAACGCAAGGAAGACGCGTCCATAAACGCGAGAATCTGCCGCAAGCCTTCGGCCAGTCGATGCGTTTCGTTGTAGACCGGGACCACGATCGAGAGCTCGATATTGCCCATTCGCGCTCACTCTTTCTTCGGTTCGGGATTGGCGGCGCACACCTGCGCGAGCATCGCCGCCTGTTGGTCATCGGGGCGCAAGGCCTGCGCCGCGCGTACTTGTTCGCTAGCCTGCTGGAAATCGTTCATGCCGATATAGGCACGGGCGCCGTACAGATGCAAGAGGAAGCGCTCGCTTTCCGCCCGCGCTAACGGCAACGAGGCACGCACGATCTCCGCCGCCTCCGGCCATTGTTCGTTTTTCAAGCGTAGACGCAGCATGTTCATCGCCGTGCTCAGGCGATTCGGATTGAGCGCATAGGCGCGCCGCAACATCGCCTCGGCTTGCGCGTATTGCTTTTGGAACAACAAATACTGTGCGTAACCGTCCAGGCAGGCGTCGCAAAGCGGATCGTCCTGAATCGCCCGTTGCAACTGGTCGCGCGCCGGCTCGAACTGTTTTTGCGCCAGCAACAGCAGGCCGACGAACGCACGGTACTCCGCCAGCGTGTCGTTGACGCGCAGCGCTTCTTGCGCCTCGGTCATCGCCGCTTCGGTCCGGCCCGTGTCGAGAAAATATTTCGCGCGCAGATGATGCGCCCGGCCGTACACCTCGCGCGCCGTCCAGTCATAACCGCGCGGCGCGACGACCGGATCTTCTTGCAGCGGCGCAAACACCTCGCGCCACAAAGCGGCATCACGCGGATCGTCCGCCGTCTCCTCACCCGCCGGCGTCACGCGAAAGACCAAGCCGTAGGGCGACAAACGCGACGCGGCGACGTAAGCGAACGTCTCCCACCCGTAATCCCAATAAACGCCCGCGTCGCCGTTGCGCAACAACATTGTCTGCGCCGCCAACGGTCGTGCCGGATCGTAACCGCGCAGATCCCACGCCGGGAAACGCCGCTGCAATTCCTCCGGCGCATGTAAAAACACGCGATGCAGAAATTGCACGTCGTCGCGCCAACGCTCGATCGACTGCTGGTAAAACGCGTTATAGGACAGATGATCCTGATAGCCGACCAGCACCGCGCCGGTGGGCAGGCTGTCCAGAATCGCCCGTCCGTGCCGATACGCCAGATCGTGCGCTGCGCGATTGCAATAGCCGTGCGAGGAAACGAATCCCCACGCGCCCATCGCCACGGCCAGCGCCACGGGCAACGCGATCGCCTTGTTTCCGAGCTTCGCCGCCAGCCGCTCTCCCGCATACGCTAGGCCGATCGCCCCAACCCACGCCGCCAGCAGATACAGCGGAATGTAGCCGAACGCCTCGTCCCAATCTTTGATGTACAAATACAGATGGCCCGCCGTCAGCAGTGCGACCAGCAGCAGCGCGCGCGCGCGTTTTCTCGCCAGCGCGTACAAACCGAGCAACGCGGCCAACGCCAGCAGCGGATTTAGTTCGCGCACGATGTGCCCCGGCAGCACCGACAAATCGTACGCGATGCGAGACCAGGGAAAACTGTGGATGATATAGGTGTATGTGCGTCCGGTGATGTGCGCGACGAAGGCCGTCCACGTTTCCGGATTGCCGTGATCGTACGGCAGATCCGTCGCGCTGCGGATCGGCAGGTACGCGAATACGCTGAAGCCCAGCAGGAACATCAGCGCCATCGCCGCCAGGCCGCGCCGGT
>CALBTQ010000713.1 GCA_937967875.1 uncultured Pseudomonadota bacterium | reverse complement strand
CCACCGAGATCTACACTCTTTCCCTACACGACGCTCTTCCGATCTGGCCCGTCGATGCAACCGCTGCAACTGCGCTCCGGTCATGCCTTCGGGGATATAGGCCAGCGAATCCGGATCGGGATTGAACGTGGTGAACTTGTCCCATTCGTGACGCTCGATGCGCCCCTGTTCGACCATTTCCTCGTACAGCGCCGATCCCGGCAACGGCACGGTCAGACCGAACTTGGCGAAATCGATGTCCAGTTCGCGCGCAAATTCGATCGTCCGGCGAGTCATTTCCGCCGTCTCCCCCGGCAGGCCGAGCATGAAGAAGGCGGAAATTTCCAGCCCCGCCGCCCGCGCGACCCGCACCGCGCGCCGTACGTCGTCGGTGGTGAAATTCTTGCCCACGCCGGCAAGCAGTTCATTCACCCCGCTTTCGACGCCGAATAAAATGCGCTTGCAGCGTGCCGCCCGCATGGCGCGGCAGATTTCCTCGTCGATCACGTCCACGCGCGTTTCGCTGGTCCACCACCATTGATGCGGAATGTTGCGGGCGCGAATAGCCTCGCAAACCGCCAGACCGACTTTCTTGTTTAAAGGGAAGATCGGGTCGACGAAGCCCACGTGACGGATGCCGTAATCGCGCACCAGCCAGTCGATCTCCGCCGCAATATTCTCCGGCGTGCGTGTGCGCACGCGATTGCCCTGGTACCCCAACGCGCAAAAGCGACAGGAGAAGGGGCAGCCGCGCGAAGCCAGCAACGACAAACAAGGCTTAGCCACCGTTACGAAAGGCAAAAACGTATATTGGCGATGCGGCAGCATATCCCATGCCGGCCAGGGCAGCGCATCGAGATCCTCGATCATTACCGGCGGTCCGGTGTGAATGACGTTCTTCCCGTCGAACAGACTCAAGCCCGGGATTTCGGTCGGCAGACGATCTTCCGCCAGCGCTTCGGCCAGCAGCGAAAAAGAGTGCTCGCCCTCGCCGTGCACGACCGCGTCGCCGGCGTCGTCGTTCAACAGATCGTCGGCGAACAGTGCGGCGTGCAGGTTGCCGTAAACGACCTTCGCTCCGGTTTGCTTACGCAACGCTCGACCCAACTCGGTCGTGGAATGCGCGGAGGGAGTCAGCATCGACAAACCGACGACTTGAGCACCCCACTCGCGCGTCAACCGAGCGAGTTCGGCAGTCGGCAGATTCGCGACAAAATTGTCCACGACACGAACTTCGTGACCGAATTGGCGGGCGGCGGCGGCAAGATACGCTACGCCGACGCAGGGCATCGGCTCCATCAACGAACGGTACTCGCCGAAGGCCGCGGCGACATCCATTCCGGGATTGATCAACAGTACACGTGCCATTGTGGTCGGGCGATCCTCTCTTACCGCATGCGTGCGGCGCTGGCGCATAGTAGCGTTAAGGATCAGCCGAGTAAATTCGTATCGGGCATTCGGACTTCCTGTCGCCTTGTTCTTTCCTTGTTGTCGAATTTTCATCGGAGATGATATTGTGAGCAAAACGAATCAGCATGGGGCATAGCGGTTTGAGCGGGCAGCCGAACAATAAATTTAACCAGCGGATCGCCGAAGCGGTTGTCCTCGTTTTCCTCATATTGGTTTATGCCTTTCGTTTGTATTTGATTCCGCGCCTGCCCTTCAATCCCGACGAACTGTTCACCCTCGGTTGCTCCTGGAATATGGCCCATGGCCTGCAACCGTATTTTGATTTCATGGTTCCCCATCCGGCGTTTTTTTTCGTGCTGCTCAAACCGTTGGTGGACAGCAACCTGGCCACGGCGGACATGATTCTGATCGGCCGCCTTTTCTCCTGGCTCAACATGGCGTTATTTGCGGTCGTGCTTCACCTTTTCCTGCGTAAGCATCTGGCGCCCATCCTTTCATTTCTGACGATCGCATATCTCAACACTTTTTCATTTTTTCTGGAGCGGACCGTACACCTGCGACAAGACACGCCCGCTTTGTTTTTAAACGTTCTTGCCATATTGCTCGTAATCGTCGGCAAACGGCGGAACGCGACCTTTGTTCTTGGAGGATTCGTCGGCGGCCTGGCTTGCACGTTCCACCTATTGGCCATTCCGATCGTCGCCGGCATTGCACTGTGGCTGTTGATTTTCAGTGAGCCGGCGGAATGGAAAATTCGCGTGCGACATTTTCTCGGCTTTTCCCTGACCGCAGCGCTTACCTTTCTCGCGCAATATCCGTTGCTGTTTGGCGGCGCGACGATGGAGGCCGTTAAAACGCAGTTGGACATGTTATCACTGACCAAGCTGTATCTGGCCAATGTGCAAACCGATTCCTGGCAAATTTTTTATCATGTAGCCGGCACCATGGCTTTTTTATGGATTCCTCCTGTCGCCGGTTGGCTATGGGCGCATTGGCGGCTTTTGGTAAGTCGTCAAACAGTGCCCGCATGGCAAAAACTTTTGCTCATTCTTATCGACGTCAACTTGTTGTGGATTGTTTTACATGAACCGAATTTTGAGCAACATTACCTGTATCTGGCGGTTTTTGGCTCGATCCTGGGCTCGCTTTGGATGTTTCCTAAAATAAAATCGGAAAAGATAAGCTATATAGGATCCACCATAATTATTGTTTTTTTTATAGTTATTCTTGGGCATTACTACTACCATTTCAATGTATCCCCAGCTGAGTTGCGGCGATCAAGCTCTGTTGAATGGAGTTCTTCCTCGTTGAGCACGCAAGACGTTCGCGAATATCTGCACGATAACGAAAAAATCTTGATGGATCCGTTCAATGCGCGCGCCAATAAACAGCGCCGGGCGCAAATGGATTTTCTGGTCGCGCACTCCACGCCGCAAGATAGTGTTTTCACTGACTGGCTCAATCCGCCGTTGCGCCGTTTGCCCGTACCCGAGAATCACGGCAATATGATCAGCGCCTATTATCGTTCCACCCAGTTGCCGAAGAACGAAGAGTTGACCGCGCTGGTAAAGCATTTGGATCCCACCTACCAACCGGCCGACCCCGACCAGGCGACTCGATTTATTCGCTTGTTTTCGGCTCGCACGCCGGCGGTGATTTTGCTCGAAGGCACACTGGCGAAGCTG
>CALBTQ010000712.1 GCA_937967875.1 uncultured Pseudomonadota bacterium | reverse complement strand
TTCCACCGGAAGCGGGGCGATCGGCAGCGCCGTATTGGCCGGGCGAATGGGATTCAATCCTTGGCTCGACGGCGGACTGCGTTGCGAACTCTACTCGTTTTTTCCGATCACTACCGCCGATTTGAAATTCGGCAATCTCGACGAGGATGTCGATGCGGTCTCACTGGCGCTTCAGCCGGGCGTCAGCATCGGCTTCCATACCTTCGACTTTACGACCGGCCTGCTCGTCAGCCGGCGCTTCGACCGCTACGAGCCGGTGGTGGTTTATCGGCCGCATCTGATGACTTCCACTTTATTCAGCGGTTTTTACCAAGACGTCTTTCTCGGTTGCCGCATTCACGTGGCCGGTCCGTTTTACGTGTTTCCCGAGGTGGGAGCCTCATTCAGCTTCACTTCCATGACGCCGGCGTTCCACGGCACGCTTGGCTTATCCTTCCTTTTCTGATCATGCATGGGCTTTTTTATGGGACCATGCTTCCTTACCCATTACCGCCGCGCGGAGCGCGGCTTTCCTTTTTTATAGGCGACAAGCAGAACTTCTCTGATGTCAATAAGTTATTCTCATAATTGCACGAGCGGGGCATCGGCCTTTTCGCGGGGACGATTCGACCGATTGAACATCCGAAATAAAACAGATAATTGATGTTGACTTTCAGGATAAACACTGGTTGGATTCCCTTGGATCCTTGAGCGACAATCATCCCCCTTCCGAGGAAAGGGTTCATTGATGAAAACTTACGCTTTCTTCGTCGCGGTAATTTTATTGACGGCATCCCTCGGTTGCGGTTCCTCCGAAGACGCGCCGGATTTCGCCGCCGGCGAGCGGACCTCCGCCATCGAGGCGGCCGGCCCGGTGACCGCCGTCGCTTTGGCCGAGGAGCGATACGAATTTCCGCTCGCCCGTGAAATCTCCGCCGACCGGCCGCTGGAAACCGTGTGCAGCCCCGACGGCTGGTGTTGGCAAAATCCCCTGCCGCAGGGCAACCCGCTCCATGACATCTGGAGTTATTCGACGAAAGACATCTGGGCCGTAGGCATGAACGGCGCCGTTTTGCATTACGACGGGGCGACCTGGTACGGCGTGGCGGACCTGGTCGACGCTGATTTGAACGGCGTCTGGGGAACGTCCTCGACCGACACCTTCGCGGTCGGGACGAACGGCACGATTCTGCACTTCAACGGCCGCGTCTGGCGGCGTTGGTTCACCGATCGTCCGTGCCAACTGCAGGCGGTCTGGGGCGCGGCGTCCGACGACGTGTTCGCCGTCGGGGATTACGGCGTCATGCTGCATTACGACGGCGACTCGTGGACGCCGATGGCCGGCGGCACGAACAAGCAATTGGATACGCTCTGGGGCTTCGCCGGCGACGACGTGTTCGCGGCCGGGCGTTTGGGCGAGATCCTGCACTACGACGGCGCATCCTGGACGCCGATGCCTTTCGTCGAGCCGGTGGACATTTCCTACATCTCCGACATCTGGGGCGCGGCGCCCGACGACGTTTACGCCGGCGCCAATTATTTCGACGGAACTTCCTACACCGGCATGATTCTGCACTACGACGGCAGCGCCTGGTCGGTCGTGCGCTCGGGCGAGGAACCGTTCGTCGGCAGCATCTGGGGACTGGCCGCCGACGACATCTATTTTCAGGCGCGCTATTTCGGCACGTCGGCGCTGTTGCACTACGACGGCAGCGACTGGACGGTTTCGGAATTGCCGACCGGCCTGCATACGACCAATTACCTGATGACCTTCGCGGGCGTCAGCGGCCTGCTGTACGCGGCCGGGGCGTATACGGGCGGGTTGTTCCGCTTCGACGGCGCGACCTGGACCGAAATGAGTTATTCGGCCATCGATTCCGCCGCCAACGCCGTCTGGGGTTTCGCCGAGAACGATATTTTCGTCGTCGCCGAGAACGGGAAAATCGCGCACTTCGACGGCGCGTCGTGGTCGCCGATGGACAGCCCGACCGACCGCCGCCTGATGGACCTGTGGGGCCAGGCGTCCGACGACGTCTGGGCCGTGGGCATCGACGGAGTCATCCTCCACTACGACGGCGACGAATGGTCGCCGGCGGACAGCGGCACGACCGACGATCTGTACGCCGTGTGGGGTTTCTCGCCGACCGACGTGTGGGCCGGGGGCAACAGCGGCAAAACCGACAAGGGTTTCATCTTGCACTACAACGGCAAGGGATGGTCGCGGATGATCGAGAACATCGACCGCGAAGTCAACGCCCTGTGGGGCGCGACGCCGAACCAACTGTTCGCGGCGGCCGTCAACACCATGTATCGCTACAACGGGTTGTCGTGGTCGGCGATGCCCTTCGACGCGAAATGCGCCCTGTACGCGATGTGGGGCTCGGCGACCGACGACGTGTTCGCCGTGGGCGGGACCACCTGGAACGAAAGTTACATTTACCACTTCGACGGCGATCGATGGTCCTCGCTGAACGTCGATATCGGCAAGGAACTGTGGAGCGTCTGGGGCTTCTCCGCCGCGGACGTGTACGCGGGCAGCGAAAACAGTACGATCCTGCACTACGACGGCGCTTCCTGGGACGTCATGCACAGCGGGCTGGCCGGCGCGGTCACCGATCTATGGGGTCCCTCGCCGGCCGACGTGTTCGCCGCCGGCTGGGCGGTCAATAACGGCGCGATTCTGCACTATCGGCCGTAGCCGGAAATTAGCGCACGCAACGCTCGGATCGATGGGCGGCATGCCGCCGGCGGAATCTTTCGACTATTAAGGATCCAGGATTCCCAACACAGCTTTGCTTTGCTCAATCGTCCGATCAGCACCCGCAGCCGTCGTCGTTGTCATTGTCGTCGTCATCATCCGACTCATTGTCGTCGTCATCGTCATCGTCATCGTCGATGTCGTCGTCGATGTCGTCGTCAACCGTATCGTCGTCGGGCCAGCCCGGCTTGGAATAATCGACGTCGGCGCAAGTGCTCGGATCGGTCGGCATGGCCGGCTCGTCGTCGGACGGATCATCCTCATTGATGACAAGCAACTGGTTGGCCGCCGTCTCGTAGCGCGTGACCGTCTTGCCGCTGAGGAACTTCGCCGTCACGCGCCAGGCCTGCGAACATTGGTTGAGGCCGAAGTGCAGCACGAACGGATCGCCGTTGGTCGTGCCCTTGCCCGCCGCCACCTCGCGCGCCTGCGCGCCGCCGTCGTGCACCAGTTGCAGCTCGACGCGCGCGCCCACACAGAACGGATCGCCCGCGTTGCACTCCAGTTGCACCTGCAAATAATTGTTGCCGTTGGCGTTGCCGCGATACAGTCCCTGGTTCGAGGCCAGATCCAGCACGCCGTCGCCGTCGTAATCGGCGAAGGTCGCGCCCCACCCGTTCTCGATGTTCAGGCCGCTGAAATACGTCACGTCGCTTAGGTGCGCCGCTCCGTCGTTGCGATAAAGCTGCTGCCAGAAATTCTCATAGACGTTGGTCACCAGCAAGTCGAGCCAGCCGTCGTTGTTGAAATCGCCCAGGCACGGCTCGGAGTTCGTCTCGACGTAGATGACCTGCGCGGCGGCGGTGTAATCGGTAAAGGTGTAGTCGGGCGGTCCGTCGTTGAGAAACAGAAAACTCGGATCGCTGAAACCCGCAAAGCGCGGATGCGCCAGATTGGCGTCGAACAGATCGAGGTAGCCGTCGTTGTTGAAGTCGCCCCAGGCCGAGCCGATGGTGTGGCCCCACGCCGCGTTCATCTCGTAGCCCTGCACGCCCTTGGCCAGCGCCGCCTCGGTGAAAGTGCCGTCGCCGTTGTTCATGTACAGCAGGTTCGGATCGAGCCGGTAGTTGCTGACGTGAATGTCCGGCCAGCCGTCGTCGTTGAAGTCGCCCCAGTTCACGCCGCGTCCGCACAGGTAATCGCCCGCCGGCAACTGCGGATCGATCCCCAGGTCGTCGGCCACGTCGGTGAAGGTGCCGTCGCCGTTGTTGCGGTAGAGCTTGTCGCGCGTGCCGACGGCCAGTTCGTCGCCCGGCATTTCGTAGTTGGCCAGGTACAGGTCGAGGTAGCCGTCCTTGTTGTAATCGCCCCAGGCCGCGCCCTCGCTGGGGTTGAGGTCGCGATCATCCTCGCTCAACGCCGCGTCGGTGACGTCGGTGAAGGTGCCGTCACCCTCGTTGCGGAAAAAGCGATCGTAGTTTTCCAGGCTGCTGACCATGGCGAAAAAGTCGAGATCGCCGTCGTTGTCGAAGTCGGCCCACACGCAGCCGTTGCTGCCCACGCCCTCGAGTCCGGCGGCGGTGGTTACGTCGGTGAAGGCGCCGTCGCTGTCGTTGTTGTAGAGCACCGGTCCGGAAAACAGCAGGTCGAGATCGCCGTCGTTGTCGTAATCGCCCCAAGCCATGCGGCTGCCCAGTCGCTGGATGCCCGCCGTCGCGGTGACGTCAGTGAAGTAAAAGTCGGTCGGTTCGTCGCGATAATCGACCGCCGCGAGCACGATCCAATCCTTGTAGGTTTCGCTCCACTCGCCGTCGAGCCGCTGTCTGTTGCGCAAGGCCAGATCGTTCGTGGCGTCGTAGCACAGCTTGGCGCCGTCGTCGGTCAGGCGCACGAAGCCGACGTAAAACGGCTTGGGCGGATCGATAATCAACCCGAGGTCTTCCAGATCGACCGGGTAGGATTTCTGCGCGTCGTCGGTGGTCAACGTTTGCGGTGTGATCAAATCGTAGTCGAGATCGGGCAGGCCGTCGCGCTCGGCCCACACGTGCAATTCCAGTTGCCCTTCGCCCTCGGCGGTGAACAACACCTGCTGCAACAGCATCGCCGATTGCGGATCGAAGCGCATCGCGTAGGCGTCGCCCTGCTTGCCGTAACGGTCGCAACGATCCACGTAGCCGTCGGAATAATCGAGCCACACGCGCCGCGCCTGCGCCGTCGAGACCATCAGCAACGTAAGCATCAACGCGCTCAGCACAACCAGCGCTTTGTTGTTCATGGATTTCCTCCCCCTGCACGATCGAACGATTCGCTCTATGGTTGCCGCAGAGCGCAACGGTGTCAAACGGCTCCATTTTCCGGTTGCATGCGACCGGCAAAATGTGATAGCAAGTGTCCTGCTTTTTGACAGTTTGCGGGTGTAGCTCAATTGGTAGAGCATCGGTCTCCTAAACAGAGGGTCGGAGGTTCGAGCCCTTCCACCCGAGTT
>CALBTQ010000711.1 GCA_937967875.1 uncultured Pseudomonadota bacterium | reverse complement strand
CGAGTTCGTATTCGGTGACTGGAGTTCAGACGTGTGCTCTTCCGATCTCACGCTGCCGCCGGGCGCCGACCTGTGGGGCGTCTATCGCGAAGGCAAGCCGATCAAGGCCGCTGAACGCGACGGACAGATTCTGCTGCCGATCTTCCAGAACGAAATGGGCCAAACCAGCGAAATTCGCCTGCTGGCCTACCGCGATGGCGGAGCACTCTGGCCGCTGGGCCGGCGCAACGTCGAGCTTCCTGTCGTCGATGTCGGCATGCAGAACCTGCAATTGCAGTTGTATCTGCCCGCGCGCCTGCGCACCTTCGGCCTGGGCGGCAAGCTACGGCCGGTCACCGGCGCCTACCAACCGCTGGCGGTGACCTCCGCCGTCGATGAGGAAGGCGATGTAGTGGGCGGCAAACTGTCGGGGCGCTACGACAAGAAGGACGTCGAAAAGAACGTGATGTACCGCAACGAGCGTTCGCAGGTGCAGCAGCAGTTGGCCGACATCCCCATCTCCGCCAGTAACGTCGACTACCGCGACAACCTCGCGCGCGGCGCGCTGGCCGTGGAATTCGAAATTTCCTGGGAAGGACGCCAGCTCCTGTTCGCCGATAAAATCGTCGATCCGTTGCAGAAAAACAACGCGACGTTCTTCTACGCGCGCACCTATCGCTGCAAGCTGCTGTGGCTGCTGGTCATCTTCTGCGCGGTGTACGTCGGCTACCTCGTCATGCATTGGCTGATCTCCCGCCGCGACCAACGGATCGCGCGTCCGTCGGGGAAGATCATGCGCCTGGGTGTGCTGCTGTTCGTTTTGATGATCGTTCTGGCCATGCCCGCCGGACTGTCGTCGGGCGATTTGATCGCCGCAGCGCTGCTGGGCGTGGCCGGGATGTTGCTGCGCTGGTTTATCGCCGTAATGGCCGCGCGTGAAAAGAAACCGCGCCGTGCGACGACCCCGCCGCCGTTGACGCCGCCGCTCGCCAAAAAGCCGGAGCCGCCGGCCGCAACAACCGGCGACGGGCAGGGAGGTGAATCATGAGACGCGCGCTGCTGCTGACTCTGGCGTTGCTTCTTTTGCTGAGCACTACTGTCGTCGCCGAGGAATTGCCCGACATTAAAAACGGCGCGCTGACCATTCCCTGGAGCGACTTCAAGGCGATCCTCGAAAAGCTGCAAACGCCGCCGACGACCGACGATCCGCCGCCGATCGATTTCGCACTCGGACGCGGCACGCTGTCCGGCGTGCTGGCCGACGGCGAGTTCGAATTGACCGCTTCGTATCCGCTGTCGATCCTGCGCAAAGGCTGGGTGATCGTGCCGCTGGTAGATACCGGCGCGCCGATCGAGGACGTGCGGCTCGACAACCAGATTGCGCCGATCACCGATCACGACGGCGAAATCGCGTTGATCATCAAAGGCCCCTCGACGCACACGGTGAGCATGCGTTTCCGCCTCGCCGCGTCCATGCGCCCCGGGCCCGGCGCGTTGGATCTGGAATTGCCCGCAGCCGCCGGCCAGGTGCTCACGCTCAAGGCGGGCGATAAGTATTCCGGCCTGACCGTCGACGGCGCGACGATGAGCCAACCCAAGAACGGGCCGCTCATGGCCATCATGACCGGCGATTCGCTCAACCTCAGTTACACCGTCGCCATGGAAAAGAAAGAGGAGCTGCACGAGAAACTGCCGCCCAAGGTGTTGGTCGAAAACAGCACGCTCGTTTCCATCGACGAGGGCTTCATTCGCGCCGTCGTGCAGTTGGCCTACGAGGTGCGCCATGCGCCGGTCAGTGAATTCAAGGTGATCGTGCCCGCGGGTTTCGACGTCGCCGATTGCGGCGGCGCTTCGCTCGTCGGCTGGAAAATGGACGAACAAACGCGCCTGCTCACCGCGACCGTCGGCTTCGAGGTGAAGGGCGAATACAACCTCACCCTTGTGCTGGAGCGCTCGACGAAGGACGAGTCCTTCACCTTCCCGCTGCCCGCGATTCAGGCGCAGGAGGTCGAGCGCGAGCGTGGCTTCTTCGCCGTGCAGGTAACCGGCGGCGTCGAAGTCACGCCCGTCGGCGAAGTGCAGGGCTTGCAGATGGTCGACGCCAAGGAACTGCCCGCCGGTTTGCGCGGCGGCTCGACCAATCCGATCGTCCTGTCGTTCAAGTACCTGCGTCATCCCTTCAGCGCCGATTTGAACGTCGTGCGCCACAAAACGCAGGCCGTGCTCGGCGCGGCGATCGACTCGGCCAACTACGTCGTCCAACTGACCGAGGACGGCGATTGCGTCGCGCGCGCGCTGTATTCCATGCGCAACAACCGCAAACAGTTTCTGGAAATCACGCTGCCGCCCGGCGATAAAATCGCCCTCTGGTCGACCTTCGTCGCCGGAAAACCGGTCAAGCCGAGCCAGACCAAAGAAGGGAAAATCCTGCTGCCGCTCGAAAAATCGAGCATGGTCGGCAGCGACCTGAACAGCTTCGAGGTCGAGGTGATCTACTACTTCAGTCTCGGCGAAAACGTGCGCGGCCTGGGCGCGCTGGCGCTGGTCATGCCCGAAGTCGATCTGCCGATCTCCCGTTCGATGCTCACCGTTTTCGCCCCCGCCCGATACCGCTACACGCGCTGGGGCGGCACGTTGCGCGAGCCCTACGTGGAGCCGGTTACCGGAACGCTGATGGACAAGTTCGCCGGCGAAGCCGAACCGTCGATCATGCCCGGGGAGCCGCCGATGGCTCCGCCGCCCCCTGCGCCGATGATGGAAAGGGAAAAACGCAAAGCGGGCGTTCTGGGTTTGATGGAAAAACAGGAGCAGGCAGAGCAGGTGTTCCAGACCCGCATCCGTGCGGCGCAACAGTCGGTCGACGCCACCGGCTCGCTGCCGGCGCGTTTCGCCGTGCCCAACGAAGGATCGCGTCTGCGCTTCGAAGAGTTGATTACTCTCGGCGAGCCCTCGACGCTGCGTCTGTTCTATACGTCGCGTCGCTTGTCCGGCACGTTGAACTACCTTGTGTTGCTGATCGTCGCGGCGATGGTCTGGTTTGCGGCCCGGCTGGTGCGGCGCGACAACGGCGGACGCAAGTGGCTGATCGCCGGAACGGCGGTGGTGATTGTGCTGGTGGCGTTAGGCGTGTCGATCGGCAATGCGGTCGCGGGCGCGGCGCTGACGTTGCTCGTCCGCTTCGTCCAGTGGGTGATCGTGATGATCCGCACGCACTCCTGACGCGTCAGAAGCGCGCCAGGTGATGCTCGGTGACGCCGAAGAAGTCGTTCAGCTCGTACGCCTTGCCGTCGGCGTCGACCACCGTGCCGTTGAACAGGCCGTAGGGCTGATGGTAATCGGATAGAATCAGCCCGAGGTTGATCTTGTCCGCGCGTTCGCCCAGCGGTTTGAATGTCAGATCGCACTTGCCGTCGGTCGTGCGGATGTGCCACGGTTCGAGGATCTTGTTTTCGTCGAACTCGAAACGCACCGCGCTCCACGGCGTCAGCTTATCGTTCACCCACAGGCAGTTTTCGTTGAATTCCTGGTCGTTGCGAATCATGTTGTTGACCAGGTTCAGCGCAATGAGCTTGCCTTGTTTGTCGTAGCCCGCGCAGGTCGCCCACTTCCAGAACGTGTTGAACGGGTAGAACGTCTTTTGCACGTCGATCATCGCGATGTCCCGCTTCTCGTTCAGCGTGTATTTTTCCTCGCCGATTTTAATCTCGCCGCTGACCGGCCCGGGCGCTTTGTGCGTGTGCAGCGGCCGCTGTTCGTCGTTGATCGGCAGCACGACGATCAACGGTTGCACCTTTTGCAGGTCCTCGACGATTTCCAGCTCAGCCTTGATCGCCGGCTTGCCCGCCTTGGCCGAAATGTTGATGGAAATGAAATGGCGGCTTTCGGTCAATCGATTGCGCACCTCGATGAAGTACCCGCGCTTGTCGATGCGGCAGTCGTCGTGCCACAACTCGCGCGAAATCCGCGCCGCCTTGCCCGGCGCTTCGCAGTGATGCTCGAAATACTCGCCGGTCTTCAGGTTGACGAAATAACAAAACGACGTGCCCATGTAATGCGCGTCGACGATGGCGAACGCCAGCAGAAAATCCTGGCCGATGAACGCGATGTGCTGCCACTGTTTGAGGCGGAATCCGGTTAGGAAGCCGCCGAGCGGTTCGCCCGCGTCGATCAGGCGCACGTCGCGCAGGTTCATGTCGCGAAACGGTTCGCGAAACAAGCCGAACGAAACGACCTTGCCGTCCTTGACCGCACTGGGCGGAGTGGATTGCAGCGCACGCGTTTGAGTCATGGTGTTCCTCGCTTTCGTTGGTTATCCCTTTCAATTTAGCGCAACGGCCGACGATTTCAAGTCAAAGAAAAACGGCGACCCCGCGCGGGAGCCGCCGTTCGCAACCGAATAATGTTTTCGCTCAATACGCCTTTTTCAGAATCTTCAGCGCGTCTTTGTATTCCAGTTCCTCGGGATTGTACGTGCACGAGCCGTCGTTGATTGCGCCGTGGGCGATCTTCTCCAGATCCTCTTTCGCCACGCCCGCGTCGCTTAGGGTCAGCGGCAGGCCCGTGACGGCGTGCAATTTTTGCCGCAACGCGAACACCGCCTGAATCGCCGCTTCGGCGTTCTTTTTGGCGGTGCCGTTGAGATCCTTCACGCCCATCGCCGGCGCCAGTTCACCCAGCGCGGCGGCGGAGCTCTTCCGGTTGTACTCCATGCCGTAGGGCAGCAGGATGGCGTTGGCCAGCCCGTGCGGAACTTTGCAGATGCCGCCGGTGGCGTGGGCGAGGGCATGCACGACGCCGACCATCGAGTTGGAAAACGCGATGCCCGCCATCAGCGAGGCGTTGGCCATTGCCAGACGCGCCTGCTCGTCCGCGCCGTTTTTCGCCGCATTGAGCAGATTATCGAAGATCAGTTTGATTGCCGAGGTGGCGAAGCAGTCGGAAATCGGATTTTTCTGCAGGCTGTAATACGCCTCGACCGCGTGGGTCAGCGCGTCCATGCCCGTCGCGGCGGTGATCTTCGGCGGCATGCTCACGGTCATCTTCGGATCGATAATCGCCAGCGCCGGATACAGTTCGTCGGAAACGAACGGCATCTTCGTATTGCGGTCGATGTCTTTGATCACCGCGACCAGCGTGGCCTCGCTGCCCGTGCCCGCCGTCGTCGGAATGACGATCAGCGGCTTTTGGGGCGTCGTCAGCCGGTCCATGCCTTGAAATTTCATCAGGTCGTCCGTGCCTTCGCTGATCACGATGTTCGCGCCCTTAGCCGTGTCGATGCAACTGCCGCCGCCCAGCGCGATGAAGCAGTCGCACTTCTTCTTCTTAAACAACTGCGCCACTTCGTTGCACACGTAGCTGCTCGAATCCGGCGGCGTCTTGTCGTAGATCGCGGCGATCTTGCTGTCGGACCCCTTCATCGTCGCCTGCACCGGCTTGAGCAAGCCCGCGTTGACCACGCCCGGATCTGTGATCACCAAGGCTTTGGACACGCCCAGCAGTTTCATCTCGTAGGGCAGGTTGGCCAGCGCCTTGTGGCCGCTGATGATCTTCACCGGGCAAAAAAACTCGAAAAATTCGCCAGTCACGATTCTTCTCCTTTGTACGGAGTTGTGTTTACTTGAACGCTTTGAGCGCCAGCGCCGGCGTCAACGCGGCCATTACCTTGACCTTGGCCAACGTCCGTTCCGCATTGGACTCGGGCACGCGACGGAACGTTTTCTGCACGATGATTCCCGGAAACAAGAACGACTGTACGATGCCCAACGCGCGGTTGATCGACATCGTCTCGCCGATGTTGCCCCGGATGATGAACCGGCGTTCGGCCGCCGCAATATGCGTCCCCATCTGGCCGGTGAACACCATCAGCGCGCAATCGAAGTTCTTGAACAAAATGGCCACGTCGGGCTTTTGCATGTAGCTGCCTAGATACTTGATCTGATCGTGCCCCGTTTTCTGGATGGTGATGTACGGACCGTTAGGCAGCACGCCCATGGCGAACACCAGGTTGTCCTTCCAAGTGGCCACCTCATCGCGTACGTCCTGCGAGTACTTAGCGGCCAACTCGAAAGCGACGCCCACGGCGATCAGCGCCGTTTTCGCCACCGCCTTTTTCGCGGCCAGAGCGCCGCTGACTTTCAAGTTGTCGGTTAGTGTTTTCATCGCTCCACTTTCCAGTTCGTGAATCGTCAAGTGTTGTCGAGTCGTACAAATCGAGGGTGAAAAATCCTGATGAGAAAATTCCGGGGTGTGCGAAAGTATATAGCACCAAAGATGTCGGCGGAGCAATCCCCAAACGGACACCGTCGTCCGTTTTGATGGGAAAACGAATTTTCAATGCGATGACGAGGACTTTATTGCATAGATCGGAAGAGCGTCGTGTAGGGAAAGAGTGTAGATCTCGGTGG
>CALBTQ010000710.1 GCA_937967875.1 uncultured Pseudomonadota bacterium | reverse complement strand
TCCTTGCGATTGCTCCGCGAAATTCACGGGGTGTTGTTGGCGAAAGGGCGCGGGAGCCAAAAGGGGCCGGGCGAATTTCGCCGTTCGCAAAATTGGATCGGCGGTTCGCGACCGGGTCTGGCGAGGTACGTTCCCCCGCCGCCGGAATATCTGATGGACTGTCTGGATAACCTGGAGAAATTTCTGCAGGACATTCCCAGCCGAACGCCGGTGTTAATCAAGGCGGCGCTGGCGCACGTGCAGTTCGAAACCATTCACCCGTTTTTGGACGGCAATGGTCGACTCGGCCGCTTGCTCATTACCTTGTTGCTTTGTTCCGAGGATGTTTTGAGTGAGCCGCTATTGTATTTGAGTCTATATTTCAAGACCAACCGAGAGGAATATTATCGTCATTTGCAGCAGGTGCGCACAGAGGGAAAATGGCGCGAATGGCTTCGGTTTTTCATGCAGGGAGTGTATGAAACGTCCCGGCAGGCGACCGAAACGGCCAAGGCCATTTTGCGCCGCTTCGATGAAGATAGGAAAAAAATTGAATCGCTCGGCCGCCTTTCAGGCACGGCTTTGCGCGTGCATCAATATATACAGAGACGCCCGATGCTGACTGTCGCCAATGTGTCCCACGAACTTGAGGTGACGCATCCCACGGCGCGCAGCGCCGTCAATGCCTTGATTGAACTGGGCTTGCTCGAAGAGATCAGTAATAAAAAACGAGATAAAATTTATCTCTATTTGCCGTATTATAATATCCTGGTTGAAGGCGCCGAGCCGCTGCCGCGATGAGGCGGGGAGGGGAAAAGCTATGAAACGGTTGTTGCTGCTGCTGGCGCTGTCGGCGTTACTGGCCGGCTGCGCGGCGAATCCGATTTTTCAGGCGCAGGTCGTCTCGGCCAAGGTCGGCGACGAAGTGATGGCCTGCGACAGCGCGACGTTCTCTTACGTGATCAAGGGCGACGGCCTGGAACTGCGCGCCCGGGCTACGCCGCCGGCGATCGTGCTGATGATTCTGTCGAGCGAGCAGACGAAGGTGGTCGTCGATTGGGACAAGTGCGCCTTCACTTGGCCCGACGGCATGGCCGAGCCGGTGCTGGGCGCGACGCCCTTGCTGGGCGCCGGGCAGGTGGGCCTGCGCGCGCCGACGCCGATCCCCCCGGGCCTGCCCACGACCTTCGGACTTTCGCCGGCCAGCCGCGCCGGACGCGACATGTTCGACGCGAGCACGTTGCCGGGACTCGCCGGGCGGGAGTTTACCTTGTTGCTGGCGTTGATCGTGAACGGCAAGCCGCGCACGTACGAGGTGACGTTCAAGATTTCTTCTTGAACATCGCGTCCAGCGGATTGTCGGCCTTCTTGAGCTTGGACGGATCGGCGATCTTCGCGGCCAGATCCTCCTTCTGCTTTTCCTTTTCCTCGTCCTTGTAGTTCTTGTCGAACAGCCGCGATAAATCCTCGTGCTTTTTGGCTTGCGCCTGCTTGAAGGCCTCGATCTCGTCGTCGATCTCCGGCGTGACGTCGACGCCCTCCAGCTCTTCGAGCTGCCGATGATCCTCCAGCACCAGCTTGTCGCCGAAGGAACCGGAGACGATGCGCACCGCGCCGACCTCTTCCATTTTGTGGATCGCGTGCAGCACTTTTTCCGTCGTCGTGCGCAGCGCCTCGGCGACCTGCTCGGGCGTGGGCGGCGTGCCGCTCTGGTGGGTGTGCAGTCGGATGGCCGCGGCGATCAAGTGGCCCCATTCGTAAAACGTCTTTTGTTCGCTCATGGCTTGCCCCCGTTTCACGGCCAGCTTAGCGCATGGCAAAATGGCTGTCAAAATATTCAGTCGGCGGCAGGCGTCCAGCGCCAGATGATCCCTTTGCCGACCGGTTGCCCGATGATCCCCGCGACGTGTTCGCACTTGACCAGGAACATAAAATACAGCGGGCGAGCGGCGCGGCCGTAGAGCGACTCGAAGTTGCCTTGGCCCTTGCTGAGCACGACGTCGGCGACGGCGAAGCGTTCGCGCATCTCCGGCGTGAGTTTGTCCAGCAGCGTGCCCGGCGCGTCCGAGCCGCTGGGCAGCACGCGCGCCACGCGATCGAGCCCGGCGATGCGCGCGTCGGGCAGCGTGACGTCGTTGAGGATCGGCGCGGAGCGCACCGCGTAGGTCACGTCCAGGTGCGACGGAAAACGTTCGAGCAGCAGGCGGTCGCACCAGGTTTCGCCGACGTTGTCGCCCAGCACGAGCACCGTGCGCGCGTCGACCAGTTCGGCGCGCAGTTCGTCGATCGCGTCGATGCCCAGCGGTTCGGCGAGCAGCCGTTTGGCGACGGTCAACAGGTCGTGGCTGCCGCGGTAAACGAAGTCGATGACGTTGCCGGCCAGCGCGATGCGCACCGCCGCGGCGAAAGGATCGTCCGCCTTGTCGATCAGCGCCCGCAGGTCGTCGAGCACGGCGGCGGCGTGTTCGTTGGCGACTTGCTTGGGCGCGATGAAGGGATCCTCGATGCCCAGCGCGGCCGACACCAGGTCGGTCACCTGCCGCGCGACCATCGGGGCGACGGACCCCGGCGGCGCGGCGGCCATCAGCTCGTCGACTTGGGCGCGCAGGCGGTCGAGTTCGGCGGCGGGCAGATGCTTTTCGCCGAGGCGGTCGACCATGTCTAAAAAACACTGGCGGCAGGCGGCGTCGAGGGTGACGATCTTGTTCATCGGCCCGCTCCGTCCAGGTCGGCCGCCAGCGCGGCGAAAGAGTAGCCGCTGAAATCGTCGAGCAGTTTGCACGCGCCGCCCAGGCGCGCGGCGGGTACGCGGGCGCAATAGCCCAGGACGCTCATGCCGGCGGCGATGCCGCTGGCGACGCCGTGGCCGCTGTCTTCGACGACCACCGTGTGCGCCGGTTCGAACGCGCGGCCGGTCGCTGCGTTGAGCGCCTGCAGGCCGATGCGGTACGGCGCGGGGTCGGGTTTGCACGCCGGATACTCGCCGGCGGCGACGATGATTTTAAAGCAGTCGCTCAGCCCGAGGCGCTCGAGGTGATAGACGATCTCGCCGCGCAGCGCGCCGCTGACCACGCCCAAGGGCACGTGGGCGGCCAGGTCGCGCACGAAGTCGATCACCCCGGGGCAGGCCAGATCGCCCTGGAGGATCAGCTCGTTGTAGCGCGCGTTTTTCGCCTCGTGCAGCCCGGCGATTTCCGCCGCGTCCAACGTGCGCTGATTCATCGCCAGTACGCGGCGCAGAAAATCGTAATCGGGAATGCCCAGCAGTTCGCCGAAAAATTGGTCGTCGGTAAAGGTGACGCCCAGCGGCGCGAGCATTTGACGCCACGCCTGCATGTGCAGCGGTTCGTCGTCGATGATCACCCCGTTGAAATCGAACAGCACAGCGTGAACGGGCATAGCGGCTCCTTCCATTCGTTGGAGCACAGCTTAACCGTCCATTCGATTCGCGCAAGGGGCGGGGGGAAAAGGGAAAGCCTACTCGTCGTCCTCGGCGAGGGTCGGGGCGTCGCCTTCGGTGATGCCGGTGAGGGCGGCGACCTGGTTGAGGTTGAAGTTCAGCAGGTCTTCGATCATCTCCAGCTCGAACTGCTCGATGGGCACGCGGTTGATCACCGCGGCGAAGGGCAGACCGTCCAGCCCGAAACGCGTGATCGTGATCGACGCGCCGATCAACGAGCCGGCCAGATCCAGATAACCCAGCGCGGTTTCCAGATCCAGCGCCGTTTCCGGATCGTTCGGGTCGAAGGTCTCGATGATCGCCCCGATGGTCACGGTGGGAATCTGCAGGTCGTCCTCGTTGGTTTCCACGCTGACGAAAAAGTCGACTTCCGTCTCGGCGTCCCGGCACATCCACGCGCCGCCGTCGCGGTCGGGCTCGGCGACGGTCTTCACGTCGTACTCGGCGTCGCGCAGATATTTCTCGATTTTGTTACCCAGCTTGGTCAGGTCCATCGCGGCCTCGTCGGTTGTGTTTGCGTTTCGTTCTACCGTTCCGGGCGCGGGATGGTCGGCAGCGTCGAGCCGTCCCACAGGCCGTGCTCCAGCGCATAGGCTTTGAGTGCGTCGGCGACCTCGCGGTACTCCTGCGCCTCTTCCGTTTCGTCTTCCTCCTCGTCGTCCTCGACGTAGGAATCGACCGACATGTGCGCCGGGAATTTCTCGCCGGGCCGCATGATGCTCCAGACGACTTCGCCCAGGCGGCGCACCTGGTCGGGCGCGCCCCAGTTCTGCTTGCTGCTGTAAGCGGCCATCGGCAGATCGTCGGGGTTGTATTCGAGCGGGATGTTGTTGGGCAGCGCGTCGTAGGTCGAGTAGTCGGGCGTCATGGTGAAGCAGTCGTACATCGGGCTGGTGTGCTCGTCGTAGACGGTCATCGGCGGGATGCCCAGAATCATCTGGATGGTCATCCAGATCGAGCTCATCGAATACAGCACGTTGGACACGTAGCCGTGCTTGGCCCAGGGCGAAATGACCAGGCCGATCGACCGGTGCGGGTCGACGTGGTCGGAGCCGGACTGCGGATCGTCTTCGGTGATGAAGATCGCCGTTTCGTTCCAGTACTCGCTGTGGGTGATGTAGTCGATTATTTTGCCCAGACCCGCGTCGTTGTCGCCGACGTAGAACTGGACGGTCGGCTGACCGGCGTCCGAGCCGTTGGTGTGGTCGTTGTGCAGCGAGATGTAGACGAACTCGGGCCAGATGCCGCCTTCCATCTCGCGGATGATTTCGTCGGCCTTGATTTCATCGGAGATGCCCAGGTTCCAGAAGCCGTACTTGAAGTCGATGTACGGGGCCAGCGTGCCGATGTCCGACAGCGTGCCGACCACCTGGCCGTACACGCGGAATTTGACGTCGTTATTCATCAAATGATGGAAGATCGTCTTGTTGCCGCCGATCGCCGCCGGCTCGACGCCCGACATCGAGGTGCGGTCCTTGCTCGCCCAGCACTTTTCCACGTAGTCGTTCGAGTACATCATCGTCGACCACATGTGGCCCTGCACCGAGGCGTTGGCTTCGCTGTAGTAATTGTCGCAGTTGGTGAACATCTCGGCCAGCGCGTGCGTGTTGGGCGTGTTGTTGCGGCCGAACACCAGATGCGCGGGATCGCCGTTGACGCCGTCGAGGTCCGACAGCTCCTGATCGAAGGTCTTGTTCTCGCGCATGATGAAGACCACGCGTTTGATCTGCTGCGAGGGCACGCCGCGCTCGGTGGGAATCGGGCTCTCGAATTCCATCGTCTCCCAGTACAGCTCGGTGCGCGTGAGGTTGTCCATGACCGTTTGCGTGTAGTCGGCCAGTTGCGTGTTGTCGGGCAGGTCGATCTGCTCGACCGTGCCGGTCATCGACACGCCCTTGCGGTTGAGCGCCGGGATGCCGCCGCCCTTGCCGTTGGCCACGTAAAGCACGCCCGTCGCCTCGTCGAGCGCCACCGCCGACGGATAATACCCGGTGGGGATCATGCCCAGCACGCCGCCGTCGTCGGCATCGAGCACGACCACCGCGTTCAGGCCGGCCGCGGCGACGTAAAGCGTGTCGCCGTCGTCGCTGACGGCGATGTCGACCGGGCTGCCGCCGACGATCTCCTGCGCGTTGTAGATGTCGTAGGTGGCGATCAGTTCGCGATCGGCCACGTCCACGACGCTGACCGTGTCGCTGTCGGCGTCGGTCACGTACAGCGTGTTGCCGTCGGGCGACAGGACCATTCCCTCGGGATGCTGGCCGACGGTGATTTCCGCGACGGCCTCCATGTCGTCCAGGTCGACCACCGTGACCGACGAGCCGCCCCAGTTGGAGACGAACGCCTCGTTGCGCACGGCGTTGATTTCGATGTCATAGGGATAGATGCCGGCGATCGCCTGGCCGACGTTCTCGCCGGTGCTCAGGTCGATGAAGTACACCGACTGGCCGTAGCTGCTGGCGACCAGCAATGTGCTTTCGTCGGGCGTAAGCGCCACGCCCAGCGGGAAGCCGAACGTCGGAATTTCGCGGATCAACGTGGGCGTGCCGGCGGTCAGCGCAAACTCGTAAATGACCTGCTTCGCGCCGCCGCTGACGTAGAGCGTGTCGCCCGCCGCGTTGGCCGTCAGTCCGACGAACGCCGAGCCGGTAGCCGCTTCGCCGATGACCGAAAACGCGTCGCCGTCGATGATGTTCACGTGCTTGCTGCGCATGCTGACCACGGCCACGTCGCCGTCGGGCAGCACCTGCAGGCAGGACGGAAAATCGTGCACCTGCACCAACGAGCCCGCCGGCCGGATCGCCCGCCCGTTGACCATGACCACCGAGCCGTCGCCGGCGTCGCCGGGCAGCATCAGCGCGGTGTCGGTCGGCACGGGCTCGGCCTTCAGGTCGGTAATGCCCGCGGTTTGGGCGGTGTCGGTATCGTTGCCCGTCGAGCAGGCAACGGCCAGCAACAAAACGACGATCAAGGCAGTCCAACGCATGGGCTTACTCCTGCATAATGCAACATTACTTTGTACCACCGCCGGGGGCGGGGCGCAAACGATCAGCGCGGGCGATAGAGTGTTTCGTACTCCGCCAGGCACGCGCTCAGCGGACCGTCGAAGCGCACCGTGCCGTGGTGCAGCAGCATGCCGCGTTCGCACAGGCGTTCCAGCCGACTTCCGCGCATGTTGTTTTAAGTTGTGAGAGTTTGAAAATACCGGAAGGCGATTCCGATTTAGGGTGTCCCGAGAGGAAAACCGGGCGAAGTTGAACAACGTTGAAATGGATTTCCGCACAGAATTTTCAAGTCCGCAGGGAGCGGGGCGTCTCTTCAAGCCCGTAGGGCGCAGGTCAATAGCGAAGGGCGAAGCCCTGGTATCAGATGGAGCAAATTCAAGCAAACCCCGGAGGGGTGCAGGTGATGACTCAGATGTTTTCCAATCGGGAATATCACCTTGTCTTTCAACGCGGATTCCTTCACCCCTTGTCAGGGGTTGGATGGTCTGGGCGGGTCGCGATTTCCAGGG
>CALBTQ010000709.1 GCA_937967875.1 uncultured Pseudomonadota bacterium | reverse complement strand
TCGTATTCGGTGACTGGAGTTCAGACGTGTGCTCTTCCGATCTGATCAACTCCATCGAAGTGATCTTCCGGTTCATCTTGCCGCAGGGAACGATATAGGTGAACGGTTGGACATCCTTGCCCACATTCAGCGAGAAGCCGTGCGTGGTGATGCCCTTTTGAATGTTGAAGCCCAGGAACGCGAGCTTGCCTTTTTCGGTCTCCACGCCGGGATCCTGCTCGTTGTAGTAGGCCTCGATACCGTAGGAGTCCAGCACCATTATCAGCACCTGCGCCACGCCCTCAATGAACTGGCGCGTTTTCAGTTTGAGCCGGTTGAGATCGAAAATGAAGTAGCCGACCAGTTGATCGGGGCCGTGGAAGGTGGTCTTGCCGCCGCGATCGACGTCGATGATCTTGATGCCCTCGGCGGCGAAGCGCTCGCGACTTTCCAGCAAGCCCGAATCGCCGCGCTCCGAGTAGCCGCGCGTGACGACCGACGGATGCTGCAAGAGCAGCAGGTAGTCGGAATCGCCGCCGGCGATGACCTGCTCGCGCAGCTCGTGCTGCAGGATCAGCGCCTTTTCGTATTCGGTCAGCCCGAGATAGCTCCACTTGATCGTCATGGCAATGGCTTACGATACAATCCGCGTAAAGCGTTTAAGCGAATTTGCAAAAGTTCGAGAAACATCCGGCTCGCGTCGCTGATCGGGTTGACCCGACTGGCCGGCGAGTTGATCCACTGCACCGGCGCCTCGGCGATCGACAGGCCGTACAATCGCGCAATATACAATAGTTCGACGTCAAAACCAAAACGATTCAACCGCTGCCGGCGGAAAATGATTTCGGCCGCTTCGGCGGTGAAGGCTTTGAAGCCGCATTGCGTATCGGTGAAGCCGCGCAAGGCCACCAGGCGCACCATCAGGTTGAAGGTGCGACCCATCGTTTCGCGATACCACGGCTGATGCACGACGATATCGGCCGCCGGATGCGCCCGCGAGCCGATGCACACGGCCGCGCCCTTTTCGAACAAGGGCCAGAATTTTTCCACCTGGTCGATGGGCGTGGAGCCGTCGGCGTCGAAAAACAGCCGCACCTGCCCGGTCGCATCGAGCATTCCGTTGCGCACCGCACAGCCTTTGCCGCGATTGCCCGGATTCGACAGCAGCCTGATGCGCGAGGATGCGGCGGCTTTTTCCCGCACGATGCCGGCGGTGCCGTCGGCGCTGCCGTCGTCGACCACGATGATCTCCGCGGCGTATCCCGCGCCGGCGAGGTACGCTTCGAGCTTATCCAAGGATTCGCCGATGCGCTTTTCCTCGTTGTAGGCGGGAATAATCACGCTCAACCGAAGGTTCGTTTTTTCGCTCATACAGCCCACTGTCGCTCTGCGATAATCCGGAGCGCCCTCACATGATCAAAGCTCGGCGAGGATCTCCTTGCGTTTGGCTTCGTATTCATCCTGGGAAATCAGCCCTTTGTCGAACAGGTTTTTCAGCTTGGCCAGCCGGTCTTCCGGCGAAGGCTGCGCGGGAGCCGCCGCTGCGGCCGCGGGAGCCTGCGCCTGGGTTTGTGCGGCCTGCGCCATTCCCTGCGCCATCGCCATGCCCAGACCCGCGCCCAGGCCTGCGCCCATCGCGCCGCCCATGTCGCCGGGATTTTTCGCGGCGTCGCCGATGGCCTTGGCGGTTTTGTACTGGGTGAACTTGGCCATATCGCCGATCGCGCCCATGCTCGAGCGCTCGTTGATCGCCTGCTGCACCTCTTCGGGCGGCGTGATTGCCTGCACGTAGAAGTCGATCAGCTCGAGGCCGTACTTGGCGAAATCGTCGATCACGCGCATCTTCGCGGCCACGGCCAGTTCGTCGTACAAGGCGGCGAGTTCGAAGATCGTCTTGAGCGTTTCGCCCAACACGTCGTTGAGGCGGCTGACGATCACGTCGCGCAGGAAATTGGCGATGTCGTCGGTCGAATAGCGTCCGCGACCGGCGACCAGCGTGTTGACGAACAACAGCGGATCCTTGACGCGGATCGTGTAGTTGCCGAAGGCGCGCAACTGCACGTAGCCCAGCTCGGAGTCCTTGAACGGCACCGCTTCCTTGGTGCCCCACTTCATGTCGTTGAAGACCTTCTGACTGACGAAAATCACCTCGGTGCGGAACGGCGATTTGCTGCCGTCGAACAGCTTGCCGATCAACCGCGCCAGCACGGGGATATTCTGCGTGGTCAGCGTGTGACGGCCGGGACCGAACACGTCGAGCCCTTTGCCGTCGCGGAAAAAGACCGCCTGTTGGTATTCGCGCACGACCAACTGACTGCCGAGCCGCGTTTCGGCGCTGCCGTATTCCGGTATCTTATGGCACAGCTCGTTGCCGGAAACATCGTGATATTCGATCACTTCCAAAATGGCCATGGTCGCCCTCCTTACCGCACCAGATTGTTGAGCGCTTCACCGCGATTGTCGATCAATTCGGCCAGCGCGGCAATTTCCACCTGCAACGAATCCATCGCCATCTTCAGCGACTGGTCGTCGGTGTTTTCCTGACCGAGTTTGGCGCAGGTCTCTTTGAAAAACTCCACTTTATCCAGAATCATCAAGTCGTAGTCGTAGAGCTTCTGCAACTCGGGTTCGAGGACTTTATTGGCGTCGAACGCGCCCGAATAGCCGTAGGCGTCGAAGCGATGCTTGTCGCGCAGACGATCGATTTTCGAGGACAACCGGTCGACGTCGTCGAGCCAGGAAATTTTCATGTCGTCCAACAACGCTTTTTTCAAGTTGTCCAGACCGGCTTTGGCCGCATCGAGTTGCTTGGCGGAGTATTCACGCAATAATTTGTCGTTCTCGCGCAGTTTTTCCCGGTTCATGAAATCTTCCAAACCCGGGATTTTCGCCACCAGGTTTTTCATTCTGGTCAGAAAATCGGGTTTCACATTTCCGTCGGCATCGCGATTGGTCATGATTGTCCTCCAAGGATAGAACTCTGCTAACCTCGTATCACACCACCAAAGAGTCGGTCAATCCGAACACCTTGAAAATTCGCAGTCTTTCGCGGGTTGTTTCGCCCGCGTTCCGCTGCGCGGGAAGGCGTTGTCCATAATTTTTACCATTGTTTCCCCATTGACACAATGCATCATCCAGGGTATATATTTCATACTTCGAACTATTCAATGGACGAACAAAAATGAACGAAACGTTGATTGTTCGCTTCCATGCAAGCCTGTTGGACATTCTCAACGGCGTGCTGGAGATGCGCGCGAAGGACAAATCATTCGAGTTGCTGGCCCCGAGCGAAACGTTGGCGCTGGAGATCATCGGCAAGCACAAATCGCTGGCGATGAGCGAATTGGCCCGGCTGGCGGGCACGGCGGCCAACACGATGACCGGCATCGTCGACCGGCTGGTGCGCCGGCACATCGCCCGCCGCACGACCTCATCCGCCGATCGGCGGGTGGTGCTGGTCGAACTGACCGACAACGGGCTCAAGTTGTTCGCGAAGCATCAACAATTCACCAAACGCATCATCGCCGGGTTGTTGAAAACGCTCAATCCGGAAGAACAGCAGTCTTTCGTGGACATGTTCGAACGCATCACCGCTCCCCTTAAATCATAGTCAGGAGATTTTATGCGCGCTTTGACACGACTCATGATCCGCTGGCCCTGGATCACGGTTGCCGTCATTCTCGGCATTACGGCTTTTTTTGCCTATCAACTTAAGGATGTGCGCATTGACAACGGCATTAAAAACTTCCTGCCGGAAATGCAGCAGGATAAACAACAGTATTATCGCAGCGAAGAAATTTTCGGCAGCGAATCGGTCGCAGTGATCGGCATTACCGCCGAGGATAAGGGCCCCTATCGCGACATTTTCAATCCGGCCGCGTTGAAGATCGTCCAGGAACTGCACGACTGGTTCGAGGGGCTGGAGATCGAAGCGCCGGTGGAAAAGGCGTTGTGGATCAAGCCGGATCAATTGGACGAGGTCCGGAAAATCTTCAACAAACCGGACAATCTATGCACCGAGGAACAACTGGCCGCGCTCGAAAAATTCGAGGACCCCGAGGATATCGAAGGTCATATTAAGATCACCGCCTTTTCCACCAGATCGGAAGAGCACACGTCTGAACTCCAATCACCGCATACGACCTCGTATGCCGTCTTCTGCTTGCAAAAAAACAACCACCCCACAA
>CALBTQ010000708.1 GCA_937967875.1 uncultured Pseudomonadota bacterium | reverse complement strand
CGATCTGATGCGAATTATCAAAGATTCCTCCGCCCCTCCGGGGCTTGTCGGCTCTGGGTAGGCTGCAATTTCCAGGGCTTCGCCCTTCGCTACTGACCATCCGCCCCTTCGGGGCTGTGCGGGTCGCAATTCCCAGGGCTATCGCCCCGCACCTGACCATCCGCCCCTTCGGGGCTTATCGGTTCCAGGTGTCCCAGTTCGGAAGTCAGGTGGGCCTTCCAGCAGTTCTTCAACCGCGTCACCTTCAGCGCCGACTTCGCCGGCCTGCGCCCGCTGCTGCCCGCCGAAGTGCGCGCCCTGGCCGTCGTCGGCGAGCCCTACGTGCAACGCGTCATCGTGCGCGGCGTGTAAATCCTTCCGGATACTTTTTGCTTAGTCGAGTTTGGTCCAGTGCCGCCAACCTTCGTCCGGCGGCGAGTCGGTTGACAGGCGAAAGACAAGCGGTGAATCATCCCATTCGCTGGTCCGGTGAAACTCAAACCATTGTTGTTCGAATTGCGTTTCGAACGACGCGGGCCATTCGTTGATTCTTTTGCCCGCGGAAAGTTTCGCCGGATCGAAGTCGACTTGCAGAAAGCCGTCGCCGGTAACCTCTTCGTCCGCAAACGTGACCGCAACCGGAATCAGGTAGCTGTAGATGATCCCGGCCTCGGGATCGTAGTTTTCGGGCCACTGCCACTCGCCATCCGGATCGCAGGCGAGCGTCCGTTTGCGTCCGGCATCGTCCTCATAGTCGCCGACATAAAACGCCAGAATCTCCAGCGCGACCTCCCGATCCTCGGCCGAGGCGTTTTCGGGAATGCACGCGGCCAGCTCGTCCGCCTCGTCGTTGTCGTCATCATCGTCGTCGCCTGTCGCACAACCGGCGACTGAAAGAAACAATATGCATGCCGACAAGACACAGAGAGAGAATATTTTGTTGTTATATTTCACGTCCGTACCTCCTATTTTAACTTTTTCAAATCCATGCTCACCGTTTCAATAAATCCATTTTCGATCTTACCCTAATGATCGACAAGATCTGGAGAAAATAGTAAGACTTCCAATTTTTTGAATACAGGACAACGCTGCCGTCGTCGGCGAACCCTACGTGCAACGCGTCGTCGTGCGCGGCGTGTTAATCCTTCCGCGCCGGCCCGATCGCGTACCGGTGCGTTACTTGCGGCGCGTCAGCGTTTCCGTTCCGTTTTTGCCGTTGCCCTGCATCGCCCAGTCGCCGCTGAGCGTGCGGTCCTTCACCCGGTAGACGACCACGCCAAACCAGGCTTTGCCCGTATCGGCATAGCCGACGCTGAAGGTGTCGCCCTGCAGCAGGCCGACGCCCAAGTACGTCTGCGCGCCGATGTGCCAGGTCACCGTGTAGTTGTCGCCGTT
The DNA here is from genome assembly GCA_937967875.1 of uncultured Pseudomonadota bacterium. GTDB lineage: Bacteria > Lernaellota > Lernaellaia > Lernaellales > Lernaellaceae > CALBTQ01. The sequence goes on along the minus strand of CALBTQ010000708.1, from coordinate 436 downwards.
CTTGATGATCGACACCGTGCCCGTGTACGCCCCGCCGCCCGGGTTCGTCCCCGCGCAGTCGTAGGTGCCTTCGATGTCCGCCGCCCACGCCGGCGCGGCCGTCAGCGCCAACGCCAGCAGAACCAATGCGATCCCCGTCATGCGTTTCATCAGTCCCTCCCGTGATGCGGAAAATCGTCCCGCTTCCCGATTATGACCGAGGTCGAGGCAAAAGGTTGCCGCCCCCGTGAAATTTTTTCCGCTTGACAAATTGAACGATTAATTCAAATGTCCAGTTGAATTATGGGTATGAATTAAGCGGAGGACGGCCATGGGCCGACGCAAGGACGGCGAAGCGACGCGGCTGCGGATTCTGCAGGCGGCCGGCGAGGTCTTCGCCGACAAGGGCTTTCAGATCGGAAGAGCACACGTCTGAACTCCAGTCACCGAATACGAT
>CALBTQ010000707.1 GCA_937967875.1 uncultured Pseudomonadota bacterium | reverse complement strand
CCGATCTGCCCGTGGAAGCGGCGCATGCCCAGGCGGCGCCCCGCGGCTTCCCGCGTGAGGGCGAACACCTCTTCCCGGTCCTCGGCTTCTTTGGCGAAGACCATCGCCGGCATGTTCTCGTCGTCTTCGTATTGGTCGACCACGGCGCGGATATCGGTTTTGGTCTCCTGCGCGCGCGCGGAGATTTGCTCGTCGCTGAGCGCCTTGACCTGCGGTTCGAGCGCATTGATGCGTTCGAGCATCTGCCCGAGACGCTTCAACTCACGGTCGTTGGCGGTGCCGAATATTTTAGTAATGATGCCCATGTACCTATCGTTAACCTCGCTTGGCCGGCAGTTCCATCGAATGCCAAGAGCTTAAGACCGATCGGCCTATTTATCCACCCGGCTCCAGTCATAGGGGATTTTATCGGTGTGGGCGGGCAGGCGGTATTCGTCGGGATCGCTGTAATTGTACGTGTTGGTCGGCACGTTCAGACACAGGGCTTCGGTGTCGCTGATGCACTTGAAGCCGTGGTAGACGCCGCGCGGAATGCGCAACACCGACGGGTTGTGTACGCCCAGGAAAAACTCGTTGACCTCGCCCTTGGTCGGGCTGTCGTCGCGGGCGTCGTAGAGGACGATTTTCATCATGCCGACCAGCACGCAGAAATGGTCGTCCTGCAGTTTGTGGTAGTGCCACGCTTTAACCACTCCGGGGTAGGCGGTGGTGACATACACCTGGCCGAACTCGGCGAAAATCTCGTCGTCACGGCGCAGGATTTCCATCAATCGTCCGCGTTCGTCGGGGATCGGTTTGAGTCGCTTGGTTTTCACGCCGTCAATCATCGTGGCTCCTTACGGAAAAACGCGTTGCAGAACGTCGAACAAGGTATCGACCGCGCGCTCGTCGCGGCGCATCTGGTGGATGCCGCCGGCGATCAGAATCGACCGCGCCTTGTCGCCCGCCGCTTTGGCCAGAATGTTCGCGTGGGTCACCGGCACGGTGTCGTCGGCCGTGCCGTGCAGGACGAAAATTTCCTCGGCCTTGGACCGAGCGATGGCCTCGCGCGCGTTGACTTCGCGGAAACGTTGCGCCCACTGTTGCGGATTTTCGCCGTAGCCTTCGCGGATCATTCCCATTTCGCGGTACCACGCGTACCACGCCTCGGCGTCGGTGTTGATCGGCAGGAACGAATAGTCGGCCGGCGCGGCCATGGTGATCAGCGGGTCGATGCGTTCGTCGAGCGCGCTGCGCATGATCGACGCGGCGCCGCCGGCGCTAAAGCCGATCACCGCGTAGTGTTTGCGTTTGGCCTCGGAGCGGTCGAGGTAATCGAGCACCGCGCCCAGGTCGTCGGCCCAGCGGTCGATCATCAAGTGTCCGCCGCTCATGCCGGTGCCGCGAAAATTGAAAATCGCCACGCAGAAACCGCGTTGCGCCAGCCGGCGCGCCAGCCCGGGATAGCCCTCGTCGGTGGTGTCCGATGGCGGGGCCGCGCCCGAGGGCAGGCCGTGCGCGAGCACCAGCGTGCCGCGGCTGGACCCGTGGGCCATGAAAAGGTCGCCGGCGATGCGGATGCCGTCGCCGGTGGTCGTGGTGAACGGGGCCATGGTCAGTGCGCGCCTCCCGCGACCGTCGGCGCGGCGGGCGTCTTGGCCGAGCGGGCGCGCAGATAAAAGACCAGCACGACAATGGCCAGCGGGCCGTCCATCAACGCTACGCCCAGGTTGGCGAAGTAGGGATAACTCCAGAAGTAGAAAGCCAGGCCGAACAGGAAATCGAAGGTCAGATAGCCGACGGGCAGCAGCGCCAGATCGCGATACTTGCGCGGATCGTACGCGGCCATACCGCACACGATCGCCATGAGCAGCATCAGCGACACGGAGTGGATGATATACAGGCCGTGCGGCGGCAGTTTGGTGTCGCCGGCCAGACCGAGCGGTTCGTCGTAAAAGATGTCCAGGTATTTATCCAGCGAGATTTTGGAAATCAGCGGCGAGATGCTTTTTTCGGAAAACAGTCCGCCGATCCAGTTGATCACCGTGACGAAGCCGTCGGGCGCGAAGGCGAACAGCGCGGCGAAGCCGACGCAGCCCACGCAAAAAACGATCATCGCCAGACGAAACTGTTTTTCCGCAATGCTATAGGCTCCGGTCATCGTTTCCTCCCGGCTGGTTGATGAATGGCCTTATCTTGGCACAGCTTGCCGCCGCGAGCAAAGGGGCGGAAGGCGCAAAAATCGGGGATAGAATTCCTTTGTGTTGTGCCAATTTCAGGTTTGTTTTCCGTGTGCCACACTTATGGCGACAGCCAAAGGCGTGCCGGTCCAAACAAGGCACAGCTTACGTAAGCTGTGGCACACGAAAAGAAGGTCATTCTGAGGAACGCCTTCGGTGTGACGAAGAATCTACATATGTGCACGAGAGATCCTTCACTGCGTTCAGGATGACAATACTCCCAAATTTTTGTGGGGAAGGGGCTCGGCCGGTCCTGGATTACCACCTGCACGAATGACGGTAAGATCTACCTTGTCGTCCACGCTGGCGGTTGACCCACGGCGGCGTGTGCTTAAATTGTGTTGAATCCCAGGCAGGGGGAGAATCATGAAAGTACTGATCACCGGAGCGACCGGGTTCATCGGGAAGGCGCTGACCGACTCGCTGTTGGCCGACGGGCATACGGTCGTCGCGCTCACGCGCAATCCGATCGACGGGGCGCGGGCGCTGGACGACCGGGCGACGCTGGTGCGCTGGGACGCGCGCACGGCGGCCGGTTGGGCGGCGCATCTGGACGGGGCGGACGCGGTGGTCAACCTGGCCGGGGAAAACGTGAGCGCGGGCCGCTGGACGGCGGCGCTGAAGCGAAGCATTTTGCAGAGCCGGCTCGACGCGGCGGCGGCGATCGTCGAGGCGACGCATCAGGTCGAGCGCAGGCCGCGGGTGCTGATTCAGGCGTCGGGCATCGGCGCGTACGGTCATGACGACGAGAAAATTTTCACCGAGGACGATCCGTTCGGCGCGGGCTTTCTGGCGGACGTGTCGCGGCAGTGGGAGCCGGCGACGGCGGCGGTCGAGGCGTTGGGCGTGCGGCGGGCGATCGTCCGCACGGCGATGGTTCTGGGCCAGGGCGGGGCGCTGGCGCGGATGCTGCCGGCGTTCAAGCTGTTCGTCGGCGGACCGATCGGCAAGGGCACGCAGGGCCTGCCGTGGATTCACCTGGCCGACGAGGTCGGCGCGATCCGCTTCCTGATCGACCGCGACGACCTGAGCGGACCGTTCAACCTCGTCGCGCCGCAAGCGACGACCAGCGCGGAGTTCGCGCGCGAACTGGGACGGGCGCTCGGGCGACCGGCCGGGCTGGCGACGCCGGGCTTCGCGTTAAAAATTCTGTTCGGCGAAATGGCCGACGAAATGCTCCTCAACGGCCAGCGGGCGCTGCCCAAGCGTTTGCAGGAGGCCGGTTACACCTTCCGTTTCCCCACTCTGACGGGTGCTCTCGAAGAGATTTTGCGTTAGCGTTTGATGCCGACGACGCGCGCTTTGGCGTGCACCGGCGCGGCCGGATGCTCGAAGCGCAGGCGGACGGTCGCGGTGGCGTATTCGTTGCTCTTGAGCGGCGGCGACAGCTCGACCGTGTAGGCGTGCGTGCGGCCGATGCGTCCCGCGGTGGGTTGGCCTACGTCGTCGGTCGTGGTGACGATCACCTTGAACGAAGACACCGCGCCGCGGCCGACGTTGAGAATGGAAAAGCCCACGGCGATGTCGTTTTCCTCGGCCGGGGCCAACTGCTCGTTGAAGATCACCAGCGAGCCCTGCGCGGCCAGCCGTCGGCGCGAGGTGTCGCGGGCCTTGAGCGCCTCTTTGTAGAGCGCGTCTTCCTTGTCGACCTCGTTGCCCAGGCAGGTGTGCAGCAGCTTGTCGGCGGCCAGGTGCGCGGCCAGCCAGTTGCGCTCGGCCATCGCCTGCTTGATCTCCTCGCGCATCTGCTGAGCGGCTTCGGTCAGCTTTTTCTGGCGGGCGATTTCCGCGGCCAACGCGTGGGCCAGCTCGCGCGCCTGCCGTCCGGCCAGACAGCGGGCGGTGGTCGCCTGCTCGATGAGTTTCAACAACGTGAGCGTCGATTCCAGATTCGTGCGCGCGGCGAGGTTCTGCTTGGCGCCGGCGAGCAACTCGTAGGTGTTCATATTTTCGGTCTGCTCGTAGAGCTGGCGCTTGGCTTCATAGAGGCTTTTGAATTTGCGCACGGTGCGCGACGGCTGGCGGTCGCTTTGGTCCAGCAGGTTCTGCTTGTCGGGCACGACGTAAAGCCCAGATCGGAAGAGCGTCGTGTAGGGAAAGAGTGTAGATCTCGGTGGT
>CALBTQ010000706.1 GCA_937967875.1 uncultured Pseudomonadota bacterium | reverse complement strand
CCACCGAGATCTACACTCTTTCCCTACACGACGCTCTTCCGATCTGACCCGGTCGTTCTCTTCCATAAATATGGGCTTCTCCACCTGCTCACCGACCAGGAAGTTGGTGTCGCCCACGTCCACGATGCGCACGCGGCGCAGCATCTGGCGCACGATCACCTCGATGTGCTTGTCGTTGATCTTGACGCCCTGCAGACGATAGACTTCCTGCACTTCGTCGACCAGGTAGCGCGCCAGTTCCTTTTCACCCAACACGCTCAGGATGTCGTGTGGATTGGCGGCGCCGTCCATCAGCGGCTCGCCGGCGCGCAGGTAGTCGCCTTCGTGCACGCTGATGTGCTTGCCTTTGGGAATCTGGTATTCGCGCGGCTCGCCCACGTCGGGGGTGATGATCACGCGGCGCTTGCCTTTGATGTCCTCGCCAAACCGGACAAAGCCGTCGATCTCGGAAATCTCCGCGCCTTCCTTCGGTTTGCGCGCTTCGAACAATTCGGCCACGCGGGGCAGACCGCCGGTGATGTCCTTGGTCTTGGTCGTGGCGCGTGGAATCTTGGCGATGACGTCGCCGGCGTGGACATGGTCGCCTTCCTTCACTTCGATGATCGCGCCGATCGGCAGCAGGTAACGCGCGTCGCGCTCGCTGGCCGGGATCTTCAACGTGAGCGGCGTGTTGTTCGGATCCTTGATCGACACGCGCGGACGCGAGTTGGGATCCTTCGGTTCGACGATGACCTTGCGCGACAGGCCGGTGACTTCGTCGAACTGCTCGACCATCGTTTCGTTCTGAGTGATATCACCGAATTTGACGATACCGGTGACGTCGGTGAGGATCGGCGTGGTGTACGGGTCCCACTCGGCCAGAATCTGGCCCGGCGTGACCGCGTCGCCTTCCTTGACCCGCAGCACGGCGCCGTACACCAGCGTGTAACGCTCGCGCTCGCGGCCCGTCTCGTCGCGGAGAATGATTTCGCCGTTGCGGTTAATGACGATGTTCATGCCGCCCTTGCCCAAGACCGTGCCCACATTGTGGAAGTGCACCAGGCCGTTGCCGCGCGATTCGAGCGCCGAGGCCTCGACCTTTCGCGACGCGGTGCCGCCGATGTGGAAGGTGCGCATCGTCAACTGCGTGCCCGGCTCGCCGATGGACTGCGCAGCCATGACGCCGACCGCTTCGCCGAGGTTGACCATCTTTCCGGTGGCCAGATCGCGGCCGTAGCACAACTGGCAGACGCCGCGCGGCGCCTGACAGGTCAGCACGGAACGGATGAGCACGCGCTCGATGCCGGCCAATTCGATTTTCTTGGTCAGTTCCTCGGTGATTTCCGTGTTGGCCTCGACCAGCACTTCGTCGGTCACCGGGTCGATGATGTCCTGCAAAGTCACGCGGCCCAGAATGCGGTCGGCCACGCGCTCGATGACCTCGCCGCCTTCGATCAGGCTGCTGACGTAAATGCCGTCCAGCGTGCCGCAGTCGAAGGTGGTGATGATCGAATCCTGCGCCACGTCGACCAGGCGGCGGGTCAGGTAACCGGAGTTGGCGGTTTTCAACGCCGTGTCGGCCAGACCTTTGCGCGCGCCGTGCGTACTGATGAAGTACTGCAGCACCGTCAGGCCTTCGCGGAAGTTCGAGGTGATCGGCGTTTCGATAATTTCGCCCGACGGCTTGGCCATCAGGCCGCGCATGCCGGCCAACTGACGAATCTGCGCGACGCTGCCGCGGGCGCCGGAGTCGGCCATCATGAAGATCGAGTTGAAGCTGGGCGCCTGGATCCGGCCGTCGCGGACGCGGAACGCCTGCGTGCCCATCTCCTTCATCATTTCTTTCTCGATGCGCTCGGTCGCCTCGGCCCAGATGTCGATCACGCGGTTGTAACGCTCGCCATCGGTGATCAGACCTTCGCGGCGGTGTTCCAAAATGTCTTCAATCGCCGCTTGGCTGCGCTCGAGGATGTCTTTCTTCTTCGCCGGAATGAACATGTCGTCGATGCAGATCGACGTGCCGCTGATCGTCGCGACCGAGAAGCCCAGGGTGCGCATCTTGTCGGCCAGCAAAACCGTGCTCTTATTGCCCGTTTCGCGGTAGGTGCGGTCGATCAGTTCGGCCAACTCGCGGCGGCCCATTGCCCGGTTGACGGTCTTGAACGGAATCTCTTTCGGCACGATTTCATACAGCAGCACCCGGCCGACGGTCGTGTCGTGCACTTCGTTGCGCACGCGGCATTTAATCGACGCATGCAGGTCGACCCACCCTTCGGCGTAGGCTTTTTCCACTTCTTCCGGATTGGCGAAGATCTTGTCCTCGCCCCGCGCGCCCGGGCGTTCGCGGGTCATGTAGTAGA
>CALBTQ010000705.1 GCA_937967875.1 uncultured Pseudomonadota bacterium | reverse complement strand
ACCGAGATCTACACTCTTTCCCTACACGACGCTCTTCCGATCTCGATTTCGACGCGCACACCGCCAACAACTCGATCGGCGCGAACATCGGCGCGAACCACTACGATTGCGCGTGGCTGGGCGACTACGAAGGATCGGCGGCGTTGATCGACGATATCATCGCCGGTCGTTTCGGCCGCGAGATGATCATCGTGTGGGCTGCGGGCAACGAGCGCACCTCGGGCTGCTCCGGCGACTTTCGCCTGATTCCGCCGCCGGTGCCGGCCAAGAACACGATCTGCGTGGGCGCCTCGGTGGTCAACGACGAATCGATCGCCTACTTCTCCAGCCGTGGGCCGACCGACGACGGCCGCCTGCGTCCGGACGTCACCGCGCCCGGCCACGAAGAGGGCGGCGGTTTGATGAGCGGCACCAAGAGCTGCGTCTCGGTGTTCTACGCGCCCAGCATGCTCTACATGGATATGAGCGGCACCAGCCAGGCTGCCCCGGTGGTCACCGGCGCGACAGCGTTGGCCTATGAACTCTACGAACGCGAAACCGGCGAGGCGCTGTCGCCTTCGCTGGCCAAGGCGTTGGTCATTCACAGCGCGCAGGATCTGGGCATGGCCGGTCCGGACTACACGTTCGGTTTCGGCGGTCTGCGCATTCCGGCGATGCTCGATTTGATTCTCGACGAAACGTATACGGTGATCTCGCTGGACCAGGGCGACCAGTGGTCGCGGCACTTCCGCAGCACCGGCGAGCCGATCAAGGTCACGCTGGTCTGGACCGACGTGCCCGGGCCGATCCTCACCGGTCGCGATCTGGTCAACGACCTCGACCTGCAGGTGAAGAGCACCGGCGGCACGATTTACCTGCCCTGGGGCCCCAATCCGAGCGACGTGAGCGAAGCGGCTTCCCCGAAAGAGGACCACATCAATCCCGTCGAACAGGTGTACATCGAGTCGCCGAGCAAGGGCGGCTACGAAGTGATCGTCAAAGGCTATGACGTGCCCAGCGGCCCGCAGGGCGCTTCGTTGGTGATCACCGGTCTGACGACCTGCGACGCCGACGGCGACGGCTTCGACGCCGAGGATTGCGGCGGCGACGACTGCAACGACAACAACAAAAACGTCAATCCGGATCAGACGGAAATCTGCACCGACAACATCGACAACGATTGCAACGGCAAGGTCGACGCGGCCGATCCGCAATGCGGCGGCAGCGACGACGACACCGACGATGACGACACCGGCGCAACCGATGACGATGATGACGACGATGATGATGACGATGACGACGACGGGTGCGGTTGCTGATAATGCGGAACGGCGAATGCGGAATGATCAGGAGCATGATCGGTAATTGTTGCCGACACTGAGCCGCACGGCGCAAGCCGGCGATTCGTACAATTTTTAGAACGAATGAGCCGCGAACTCGCTTCGCGGCTCATTCATTTTAAAAGTTCGTCGTGGTGTGTGCGATAGCCAAAAAGAAAAGGCGGTCGATCGTGAGCGCCTCTTCCCATTATTCAATAGTTGGTGGCGCTGATACGCGAGCGAGCGAAGCGAGCGAGTTTATCAGTGTTGTCATTGAACAATGATAAGCCTCACTGCGTTCGGCGTATCAATGCCACCGGGCTTGCGAATTTATATTCGCCATTCCGCATTAATTAACAGCCGCAGCCGTCATCGTCGTCATCATCGTCGTCGTCGAGCACGGAGTCGTCATCGCCCGCGTCGTCGTCGGTCGCGTCGTCGTCGCCGGTGTCGTCGTCATCATCGTCGCCGGTGTCGTCGTCATCGTCGTCGCCGGTGTCGTCGTCATCGTCGGCGGTATCGTCGTCATCGACAGTGTCGTCGTCGCCGGTGTCGTCATCGGCCAGGGCGGGCAGCACGGTAAAGGTGTCGGTAAACTGCGCGGTGTTGTCGTCCAGGTCGGTGACGACCAGGGTGACGGTCACTTCGCCTTCGCTGTTGTAGGTGTGTGAGACCATGGCGCCGTCGCCGGTATGGTCGTCGCCGAAATCCCATGCCCAGGTCAGTTCGCCGCACGGATCGACGCTCGCCCGGCCGTCGAAGACCACTTCCTCGCCGACGTGCACTTCGTCGACGTCTTTGAAGAACGAGGCCGTCGGGTTGCCGATGTCGGGCTTGACGACGGTCACTTCGTCGAGCTTGATGCCCAACGTGTCGTATGCGGCGATGCGTAAAGTGTCGAACTGCACTTCCGCCAGCACATAATGCCAGGTGCCGATGCCGTATTCCCAGAAGAAGGTGAAGATGTTGAAAATCGGATTGACCATCGCGCCGGCGCCGCCGGAGACGATATACATCGTGCCCAGATTGTAATTGCCCGCGGTGGCGCCGTTGTAGATCGGCTTGGTGCGTTCGTAGGTGTGGTCGTGCGACTGGAACGCCACGTCAAGGTGATGTGCGTCGAACGACGGACAGAAGGCGTCGATGACGTCGTCGTTGCTGCCGTGCGTCGTGCCGCTGCTGTACGCCGATTCATGGAAGAAGGCGAATTTCCACAGCGCGTCGGTGGCGGCGAGATTTTCCTCCAGCCACGGCGATTGCATCGCCAACGGTTGTTCCTCGGTATCCAAGCCGAAGAGATGGAGATAGCCGTAGCGCAGTTGCCAGAAATCATCGGTGCCGGAAGCATCGTTGACCGGCAGGTGGAACAGTTGCGGATACGGGCTGCCGCCGCGATGGTCGTGATTGCCCCAGACGATCAGCATCGGGTAGTCGCCGATGTCGTGCGATCTGTCGAACCAGTCGTCCCAGCCGTCGTCGACGTGGTCGCCCTCGGCAATGGCGTCGCCGGTAAAGACGACGAAATCGGGCACCTCATCGGTCGCGGCATCCATCACGGTCGACCAGAGAATCGATGCGCCGTTGTCGATTTGCGAGCGCGAATCGCCGAGCACGACGAAGCGAACCGGTTCGCACACGTCGTCGACGTCCGGCGCGGTGATGAACGTGCGGTCGCCGAACATGTGCGCGCCGCCGTCGCCGCACGACAGGTGATACACCGTGCGCGGCTCAAGGCCGGTGATCTGCACTTTGTGATGCAGGCCCGTCGCGTTGGCGAAGGTGTAGGTCGTGCCGGTCGCCTGTTGTCCGTGCGCGGCCGTTTCGCCGAAGTGGCACACCGATTCGGTGACGCCGGCGTCGACGGTGCGCCACGCGATCGTCAACGTCGCGGTCGCGTCATCTTCCCACGAAAGTCGTATCTGATCGGGATCGGCATTGCCGGCCCACGCGGCGGCAAGCGGGAGCAGACAAAAAATCAGAGCGAAAAAAAATCGTTTCATCTTTCTCTCCCCTGGCAGAGGATTCGATTTAATTTTCATACGCGCAATACTAACACGATTGATAAAACCATAGCAAACAAAGGGCGTCGTGAAATTTTTCGTTGGGCGAAATTTGCCGGCGCCATTACGCGGCTCGTGGGCAGCGAATATTTTCTATCTAATTTTGTTTCTCACGTAAGAAAAAAAGTTGACACAATTTGCGCACTTTGATAATCAAAAAGCTATCTATTGCTGTGGGGGGAAATGATTCGAAGCGACCGAACGATTAAGTTCGGTGCATGTATGGCGTAAGCGAATCATTTCGGGGACAGCGCATCCGGTGTTGACAAGATGGACGACGCAGTTTCGATAACGGAGGGATGCGCATGTTCGACCAACGAGTTGCTCAACTGGCGAAGGTTCTCGTCGAATATTCCACGCGGGTGAAGAAGGGCG
>CALBTQ010000704.1 GCA_937967875.1 uncultured Pseudomonadota bacterium | reverse complement strand
CCACCGAGATCTACACTCTTTCCCTACACGACGCTCTTCCGATCTCGCCGACCATCGACATCGTCACCCCGGCCGCCGGCCAGACCTACACCACCAACGAAGTGGCCGTGCTGATCAACGTCACCGACGCCGACATCGTCGAGGTCTTCCTCGACGGCAACAACGTCACCGGCCAGCTGCTGATCGGCGATACGACCGTCACCGGCGCCATCGACGGGCTGACCGACGGCGCGCACACCCTGTACGCCACCGCGGAAAACGCCTACGGCTTCGACGAGGACACCAACAACTTCACCGTCGACATCGGCGAGCCCTACCTCGACCTGCAACTGACCAGCCTCTATCCGCAGGTGGGCACGCAGGTCACGCGCTCGGTGCACGTGTACGACGCGCAGGGCAACGACATCACCGGCTCGGTGACGATCGACCATAACGTCAACCCGGCCACCGGCTTCACGCAAAACGGCGAAGTGTTCACCTTCGACCAGCCGGGCACATGGACCTTCACGGCCAGTTGCGAATACAACGGCAAGAAGATCGAGTTGTCCGACGAGGAAACGGTCGTCGCCAGCGACAACATCCCGCATCACATCACGCTGAACCTTTCGGCGACGACGGCCCAGGCGGGCGCGTGGGTCAACGCGAACGTCGCCGTGTTCAATCAGTTCAACGAAGTGCTCGACCACCAGGTCGCCTTCAACGTCGAACCGGGCGCGGGCGTGACGATCAACTACGACACCATGCGCCTGCGCTTCACCGTCGCCGCCGACTACACGGTCACCGCCTTCCCGGCCGGCTACCCGGCGGTGACGGCGACCGACACCATCACCATCACGGCGGGCACGCCGGTTTCGCTGGATCTGGACGTGTCCGACAACGGCATCGACGCGGGCGAGACGATCGACTACGAGGTCACGATGGTCGACGCCTACGGCAACCATCACACCTCGGGCTGGACGATCGCCTCCAACCCGTCCAACGGCGTGATCATTAACACGACCGAACGGACGATCACCTTCAACAAGGGCGGCGAATTCGTCGTCACCGCCTCGTATTCGGCGCTGTCGGATTCGCAGACGATCAACGTCACCGACAACTCGCCGCCGACGATCGCCTGGACCAGCCCGGCGCGCGGCACCTTCACCGAAAATCCCTCGGTCGTGCTGGCCGGCGTGATCACCGACATCGGCGGCGACATCGCCTATCTGAAAATCAACGACCTGAACGTCAGCTTCGGCACCAACGGCGTGTTTTCCTATCCGCGCTCGCTGGCCCAGGGCTACAACCTGTTCGAAGCCGAGGTGGCCGACAACTCCGGCAACACCGCGACCTACCAGATCAGCGTGCTGCGCGGCTCGTACCTGGCCAACGACGTCTGGGTGGAAAACGCGGTGGGCGCGCGCGTCAACCAAAGCGGCCTGGATCGCGTCGAGGAAATCGCCATCGGCTACCTGGAAGAGTTCGACATCACGCAGTACCTGCCCGATCCGCTGGTCGACGAGACCTTCAGCCTGGGCGGCCAGACCTGCGACGTTTACGCGCAGATCACCTCGTTCGATTACAGCGTGGCGATCAACCTCCAATCGATGAACGGCTACATCTGGGCCGAGGCGATATTGAGCGACGTGGCGCTGTCGCTGTCGGCGAGCATTACCTGCGCGGACGGCACGGACGAAACGTACCTCGGCTCGATCTCCTTCGACGAACTGCGCGCCGACATTCCGGTGTACGTGGACGTGGTCGACAACGAACTGTCGGTGACGCTGGGCACGATCAACCTCAGCGAGCCGACCGGCTTCGAACTGACGCTCACCGGGTTCGATCCGTCGTTGGTCGCGCAGCTTTCGGCGGCGCTGGAAATCATCATGATCCCCATCGCCGAAAACCTGATCAACCAGATCGTGCAGGAAGAAGTGCCGCCGCTGATCGAAGAGGCGCTGGGCGATCTGGAGCTGGCCTTCTCCTTCGAGCTGCTGGAGCACACGCTGTCGCTGGAAGCGCGCTTCAACGACATCGAGATCGGCACGCCGGGCATCATCCTGTGGATGGACGGCAAGACCGGCGCGGACGCCTACGATCCGAACACGCCGGCCCACAACGGCTCGTATTACACGCTGGGCAACCTGCCCGACTTCGGCGCCGTCTCGCCCGGCTACCAACCATATGAATTGGCGGCGGGCATCAGCGACGACATGCTCAACGAAGCGTTGTACGTGATGTACCGCTCGGGTCTGCTGACCCTGACGCTCGACGACGCGAGCGGCTTCGGCCTCGGGCTGACCGCGGGCGACCTCGAGTTGTTCTTCCCGGGCATCAGCGACATCTACGGCGAGGAAGCGCCGGTGGTCATCCACACCGCGCCCAAGCTGCCGCCGATCATCGACCTGTATCCGGGCGATAAAGCGGCGGGCGTCGAATTGGAAATGGGCGAGTTCTTCGCCGACATCGTCGTGCAATCGCCGACCGACGAGGAAACGACGGTCCTGGCGATGGTCATCTACCTGGACGCCTCGGTGACCGTCGACGCCGACACGGCGGGCACTTCGCTGACCGTTGAAATCGGCACGCCCACCGTGGCGCTGGACATCACCGAGTCGATGAGCCTGCTGCCGCCGGCGTTCTTCGAGCAGTTCGTGCCCACGCTCATTCAGTTCGTGCTGCCGATGATCAGCTCGTTCCTGGAAGAGTTCCCCATCCCGGCCTTCGAGGGCTACTCGCTGCAGGTCGTCGACCTGACGACCATCGGCACGACCAACGATTTCCTGGGCATCTACGGCAATCTCGTGGAGGCGCCGCTCGATGCGCCGTGGCGGACGCGTCCGCTGCGATAGTTTTCGACGTTCGCGAAGCTCCTCGTCACCGACGGCGGGGAGTTTCGTTTTTTGCCGCGAAGGAGAAGGCGATGAAGCTGCGGCTGTGGTTCCTGTTGATTTTGTCGATTTGCCTGCTGGGCGCGGCGCTGACGATCGCCTGCGGCGACGATGACGACGACGATGACGACGATAACGATGTTTCCGACGATGACGATGACGACGACGCGCCATCCACCGGCTGCGTGCTGATGGGCGAGGTGTGGGCCGAGGGCTGTGTGAACGCCTACGCCGGCTTCGCGGGTCCGGGCGAACTGGCCGACATCATGCGGCGTTGTTGCACCGAGTTGGAAGAAACTGTGCTCGTCGGCTGCATGCTCGGTTGCCTGGAAACCGGCGACGATTGCACCACGCAAAAACCGTGTGTCGACGAGTGCGTCGCCCAGGCCGTGGCCGATGCGCAAGCGATGCAGGACGATCACGGGCAGGCATTGCTCATCGACTGCGTCGAACACGGCGACGGCGAAGATCACAGCGGCTGCGATTACTCGTGCAACGATGTGATGAACACGCTCTACGATTGCGACCGCGCGGTCAACGAAGACGGCCGGACGCTGACCCGCCAAGAGGCGATCGAATCCTGTGAATACGGCAGCGCATCGCCCGCCAACGACGGCACCACCTCCTCGTGCATCCGCATCAATTGCTTCTGTAACGACGACGCTGATTGTCCCGCGCTGATTTCCTGCGCGATCAGCAGTTGTTGAGCAATTGCGGAATGGCGAATGCGGAATGCGGAATAAATTCGTAATTCCACATTCGTTATTCGTCATTATTCCTGGGGTGGATCGATATCCAGACGAATGCGCCCGGCGTCGGTGCAGCCCTTGAGCGAGCCGAGCGCGCCGCGCACCACGCCCGCGAGCATCCCGGCGGCGAAGGCGTTGAGTTCGATGCGTTTGCCGTCGACCAGCAGGCGCACCGGCGCGACTTCCACGTCTTTCAGAAAACGCTGCTCGATGAAATCGGCGATCTGCTCGGGCCAGTTCAGATCGAGCACGGGCACCTCGACGTCCAGCGGGTAGTCGGTGGCCAGCGCCAACCAATACGGATCGTTTTGGCAGACGATCGTTTCGTCGGGCTGTCCCTCGCGCCACACCTCGATCTTGGGCACCGGCGCGCGTTTGAAGCCCTCGACCAACACGATGTCCGCGTCGTCGACGAAGCGTCCGACCAGCTCGTCGAGCTCCTGCGCCGCTTCGGTTTCGCTCATCACCGCCAGGCGTTTGGCGGACACGGCGATCACCTGGCAGGCGCCGGCTTCGCGATGCTTGAAGGTGTCTTTGCCCTCGTGGTCGACCTCGATCGTCTCGTGGCTGTGTTTGATCGTGGCCACGCGATAGCCGCGCGCGGCGAGCTCGCCGACGACGCGACACAGCACGGTGGTCTTGCCGCAATTGGACGTGCCGACGAATCCGACGATCGGAATCATGCTTCCTCCCAGGCGATGCGTTGCGGATGGGTGTAGACGCGGCAACCGTCGGCGCGCACCTTGCCCACCACGGTCATGCCGATTTTCTCGGCCAGCGCCAGCCCCAGATCGGTCGGCGCGGAGAGCGAGGTGAGAATCGGCGAGCCAAGCCGGCCGGCCTTGAGCATCACCTCGCTGCTGATGCGTCCGGTGAAAAACAATGCGCAGCGGCCGGGGTCGCGGTCGTTGGCCAGCGCCCAGCCGGCCAGTTTGTCCAGTGCGTTGTGCCGGCCGATGTCCTCGCGAAAAACCTGCACGCCCGCCGCGTCGTACAGCGCCGCGCCGTGCACGCCGTGCGTGTTTTTGTACAGCTCCGACGCCCCGGACAATTCGCCGCAGCGCGCGTAGATCGTCGCGGGCGTCAGCGTCAGTTGGCCGCGCACGCGCACCTCGCCGGCCTCGACCTGCCGCAGCACCTGCTGATACAAACTGCCCTTGTTCGCGCCGCTGGTCACCACGCGTTTGCCGAAAGCCGCCGCCAGCCGCGCCGGATCGATCCGCGCCGCGACATACGCGGTTTCGGTCGCTTCGTCGATCGTCACGGCTTGTATCTGCCCAGCCGCGTCCAGCAGCCCCTCGTTGTGCAAAAAGCCCACGACCAGTTCGGCGGGGTGCGAAAAATCGGTCATCAGCGTGATCAGCTCGCGGTCGTTGAGGACCAGGCGCAACGGCCGCTCGCGCACGACGTCGACCGGCTCGGGCGCGCCGTGCGGTCCGTGGCAAACGACAACCTGGCGGGTGATCGATGAGGTCATGCTTTCGCCGCTTCGTTTCAGAGTTCGCGCGCGCCTTTTTCCCGGCATTGCGGGCAGACGCCGTACCGTTCGAGCCAGATCGGAAGAGCACACGTCTGAACTCCAGTCACCGAATACGATC
>CALBTQ010000703.1 GCA_937967875.1 uncultured Pseudomonadota bacterium | reverse complement strand
GGACCGGCAGTTCGACGACTTTGGATTTCGCCTTCAGAGCATTCCACGTGTCCCGGCTCAAGGCGTACACGTCATGGTCCGGTTCCGCAAGATCGGTTTGACGCGCAAGGGCCGTCAATCCCGCGACCGGACCGGGATGAAGATTCTTAGGCAACCGGACATGGATGCGCTTCTTCACCGGGCTGCGAAGAAACGGTAGGGCCTTTTCCCAGAGCGCTCTGCGCGGTATGGAAGGGGTCAGGACGCGCTGCCTTCCCTCCTGGACGATTTTGTCCAGGTTTGCGACATCCAACTCATCGAAAGCCCGCGTCATCGACATGGTGGTGTAACCCAGGTCGTGCGCGGCCGCCGCTGGTGTAATCCCAGTTTCCCGATCCTGACGGCGAAGCAAATGGATGAACAGGGCTTGCGTCGCCGGGGCGAACCTCGGCGTTTCAACCTGAAGCTTACGGAAGTGCTCGCGCAGGTCGATGCCCAACATCGGAAGATACATCTGGTTGCCGGGAACGACGAACGGCACCCTCTGCGCGATCAGCCGCTTACGGTTGTACGAGGTGACCCGGTCGCGCACGTAGACGATGTCCGCGTCCCATTTTTCCCGGATCAACGCCATGTGCTTGCGGATCGTGGCAGGGGAGATTTCCTCTCTCGCCAGGTCCCGCATAATCAGACAAGGCGCGTCGTTGATCCGCGTCTCGAAAAACGCGTAGAGGTTCCTCAGAACGGCGGGCAGACGGTTGCCGCCCGCCCACAGCTTTGTGGTGACCTGAACGTCGAGTGCCTCCTTCAGGTATCGCTCGAAGTCGATTAGCTCGTTCTTCATAGCATCTCCGCACATATATTCTGCACAGTAACCTATATAAAGTTATCGTGCGTGTCAAGAGTTAGTTGCAGGGAAAAGCCATGTATTTCATCATGAAGGCGAGCATGAGCAAGCCAGGGAAAAACCACTAAACGATTTTACCATGCGTCGATGTTTCTAAATGCATTTCCGATTTCCTATATTCGGGATAGGGCTGTCGCAGAAAAGTACCATAGTTTCGCACACCTTGGAGCTTGCAAGTTCCAGTCGTTGCCAATTACCTTACCGATGGAACACTTGCGGGGTGGAAACTTCCATTATTTACCCTTGCCCTCCTCATGGGGGAGCAATATTCTGGGGTTAAGCTGGAGAAAGGCGAGATCATGAGAAAAGTGATTGCACTGATTCATCGGATGGCAGCGGAACGATTTTTCGGAAGCGTTACGCTCCGTTTCGAGAACGGCCGAATCCGGCACATAAAGATCGAGCAGTCTTTACAGACAAGCGACTTTTCATGACGACAGACAAACGACAACAAGAAGAAAGGAACCACAGTTAACCCGTAATTTCGGGTGACAATTCGTTTTCTTTTGGGGTTGTCGAAAAAATCGAGCCCCGGCGAAGCGGAAGGCAAAGCCTTCACATGGCCCTACGAGGTAATCGGAAGAACCGATCCCGCGTTGGACCGAAGGCGAGTTCCTTCCGTTTCGGCGGGGCTTTTCTTTTTGAGGGGGTCGCAGTGCACGAAAAGGAAAAATGCGTTCAACTTCTGCTTAAGGATTTTCTCACAAGGCGGGACGTTGTCGCGGCGCGGCAGCAGTGGCAGGACCGCCGGAGTGGAGAGTGGATTTCCAGGCCTCGCCCGGTTAAAGCCGGCCCACAATTGGAGAGTTTGGTCGCCTTCCATGTCTATGGACCGGAGGGACGCAAGGCACCCCCATTAAATTACATCAATAACAAAACCGGGGCTCTCGTTGCCGATGGCCGTGGCTTTGACCGCTTGGGTGCTTATGCCGTCACACCGGACAATAAATGCGGGTGGCTTTGTCTTGATTTTGATGGTCCGGGCCATCCGCTGCCTTTAGCTGACCCGACAGCCACGATGCTTGCCTGCCTGGAACGATGCCGCGCTTTGGGCGTCCCCAGCCACATCGAGATGTCCGGCAGCGGCCATGGTTGGCATCTTTGGGTGTTTTTCGAAAACCCGGTGCCGGCCTCTGATGCGCGGTTGCTCGGGCATCGTGTCGCACCCACGGATCATCTGCTCGTCACCGGCGAGCCCGCCGATATCCGAACAGGGCGTGGGATCGAATGCTTCCCGAAGCAGAACACGGTCAGCGACAAGAAGATCGGCGCGGGCAACATGGTCTGGCTGCCGCATTGGTTTGGAGCAATAGGCGGGGGAAATCAATTCCATCGGTTCACGGACGAAAGGATTCTCGCCCCTTATTTACATGACGAGTTCGAACGACTACCGGTCGAGCGGCTCAAGGACATCCTCACCCAGGTGCCAGACGACATAAGGCGCTTCGTGCTGAAGACCAAGAGCAAACCGAAAGGACCATCTGCTCCGAATAATCGTCCACTTGCCGCGACGGATGATTTCGCACCCACGGACGCGCAGCTGATCCTGGCTGCGCTCGATCACATCTCACCCGACGTTTCCTATGACGATTGGCTTCGCATCGGTATGGCGCTCCATCACTGGGACCCGCAGTCCGGTCTTGCGATCTGGGATGCCTGGAGTTCTCGCGGCGAGAAGTACGTGGAGGGCGAGCCTCCGTTCAAGTGGGACGGCTTCACATCCGGAGGCGGCGTCACACTTGGCACGCTGTTCGACATGGCAAAGAAGGCGGGTTGGACCTCACCCGTTCATGAGCGCGTTCCGCTGCCGAGTGACGAAGAGATCAACGATTTTATTGACGTTGACCCATCCACATTGCTCGATGGTGCGGCTTTTAAACGAACGATCAACGCTGAAACCGCTCTTTCCGGTTCGGAAGGGATCGCGGGTTCGGACAGAAAGCGATTGCCCGTCATTATCGTCAATAATCGAACCGGTCCTGCTCTGATCGAGGAAGCTTGGGCGGCGGTTCGTGCTTCCAATTATCCACCGCGAATATTCCAACGGAATGGCGCATTGGTCCGACTCACGATGAATACGGACCCTCCGAAGATCATCCCCATGAATTTCGTCTCCATGTATGGCCTTTTATGGCGGGTTGCCAATTGCGTCGTCGATGCCAACGACATGCAGAAGTCGGTCAACCCGCCCAAAGATCTGGCCAGCGACATGTTGGAGTACCCCGACCCAACGTTACCCCACCTCGATGCCGTCGTCTCCACGCCGGTCTATGATCGCGAGGGCAATCTTGTTCAAGCGCCCGGGTATCACCGAACCGCTCGGCTCTGGATGCATATCGCGCCCGGAACATTGCCATATGATGTTCCGACCAAACCATCAGACGCACAGATCGCCGAAGCCGTTGCTCTTCTCAACAACGAACTATTTGTCGATTTTCCGTTCACCTCGCAGTCCGGCCGTGCTCATGCCGTGGCCGCTCTGTTGCAGCCTTTCATCCGGCGGATGGTCGATGGGCCGACCCCCATGTATTTGCTGGAGTCGCCGAGCCCGGGCACCGGAAAAACCCTTCTCGCGAAAGTCATCTCCAGAATTGTGCTCGGCAAGTCTGTCAACGCGGCAAGCCTCGATCTGGATGAGCAAGCAATCGCGAAAAAGATCACGGCCATTCTTCTGGGCGCACCGCAGGTCGTCCTAATCGACAACATCAATGTTCGCACTGGTCTCAAGTCGGCCGCTCTGGCCGCCGCAATGACCGCCGAACCTTATTCCGAAAGCGTTTTATACCAACCCGGCATGACGGAGCTTCCCAACCAGGCGCTGGGGCTTATCACGGCCAACAATCCGAGCATGTCCCTGGAGATTGCCCGCCGCTGCGTCATCATACGCATCGATGCGCGACACGACCGACCTTGGCGGCTGCATGGATTCAAGCACGAGCCGCTGGATGATTGGGTGGAAGAAAACCGTGCGGCATTGATCACGGCCATTCTCACCATCGCGCGGGGCTGGATCGTCGCGGGGCGGCCGTCGGGAAAATTGACCTTCGGTTCCTTTGATTCGTGGGCCCGTATTACCGGTGGCATTCTTCAATTCTCAGGCATTCCTGGATTTCTTTCCAACCTCGAAGACCTGTACGAAGCAGCAGACACCGAAGGTGGGGAATGGCGCGAATTCGTCGCCGCGTGGTGGAGCAAATTCGGCAGGCGGGTTGTGCCTTTTGCGGAACTGTTGGACCTCGCCAATGAAAAGGGCTTGCTCCCATCCGTCGTCGGCGATCAGGGATCGCGCGCGCAAAAGACACGGCTCGGCCGCGCCCTCAGCGCCATGAGGAATAGGCAGTTTGATTCCTATCGAATTGTGCAGCGAAGAAACAGCCATACGAAGCAATCCGAATACACGCTGGAAGAGGTAAACGCCGACGACCAACGCATCCCGCATGGAATGGCTCCGGTGCTGCCGCTTTTTGCGGGTGATCGTCAGCCATCGAGTACATCATCCGCAATATCGTCCGCGAAAAATAATTCTAAAAATCAGCTATTTGCGGATGATGCGGAAGATGCGGAAGACATTTCCAATTTACTGGATAACGAGGACGATAAAAAAGGGATGGAGGTGGTATATGAGAACAATAGAGGGCCATCATCCGCATCAACCGCAAACGTAGAAATTCATCAGCACAATCAGCAAGTTAGCCATGCGGAGGATGATTCGAGATTATCTCCGGCGTCATCAGCGGATCTCGCCGACTTCGAACCTGAGGAGGATTAATACCATGAGACAAATCAGTCTTGCCCGAGCCCTGAACATCCCGCAGCGATTTGCAGAGGAAATCTACCAGGATCTGGTCAAGGACAACGGCGGTGTCGAACGTGAAATCTGGCGGAGCTTCTCACGGATGAAACTTCAGCGGGAGATTTACATGCGTCAATACTCCGGCCCACGCGGCGGATATGACAAGTGGATCGGTTTAATGCTGGAAGAAACCGTCAGGGACCTTATCGAAAAATTCATTACAGGCGAGGCAGTCCCCCGGGGTAACTGGGATCCCGACGAGTGGGAACGTCGCCTGCGGCAGGAAGCCGAATGGAGGCATTCGTGATCTTGCCCTATCGCAAAGCGTCGGAAGTCTTACCGGAGGAATTGGTCGCGGAAATCCACAAATACTTTCGCGGCGGATGTCTCTATGTTGCACACCGGAAAAACGTGGACCGGATCAAGCGTGATTTGACGATCATCGCCATGCGTCGGGAGGGCCGAACCGTCACTGAAATCGCGGAATGGTTCCAGATCGGAAGAGCGTCGTGTAGGGAAAGAGTGTAGATCTCGGTG
>CALBTQ010000702.1 GCA_937967875.1 uncultured Pseudomonadota bacterium | reverse complement strand
AGATCGTATTCGGTGACTGGAGTTCAGACGTGTGCTCTTCCGATCTATCGACGCAACCGCGCATCTGCGGCGGTCGGTTGCCCGGCGAGTACGCCTGGCTGATTCCCTCGGGGATCTGCACCGGATTTGTCATTCCCACCACGACGCTGATGTACACGTTCGGTTATTCGGTGATGGTCGCGATGGTGCTGATGCGCTCGTCGCTGATCGTCGCCGGCCGGGCGGTCGACGCGATTTTGATCCGCCAGGGGCATCTGGATAAAAAGGTTTACTGGCAGGAAAACGCGGCGGTGGCGGCGGCGGTCGCGGCAATGAGCACCGTGTTGTTCGCGGCGGGCAAGGGCGATTTCAACTTTTTCAAATCGCCGGCCGCGATGATCACGATGGCGTTTTACATCATCCCCTACAGCCTGCGGATCTACATCCTGAGCCGATTCAAAACCAAGGTCGACCACAAGGCGATTTTCGGCATCGAGCAGATCGTCGCCGCGCTGGTGGTCGTGACGATTAGCGCGCTGGTCATCGCCCTGTACTACCTGGGGTGGCGGCCGACGCAGGTGGTCGATTACACGGCCGGATTCCGTCAGCCGAGCCTGACGGCGATTCTGGTCGGCGCACCCTACGGCATCAGCGCGTTTTTCGGTGTTTTCCTGTATTTATACAAAGGCGGCACGGCGACCTTCAACATCACACTCAACCGTATGACCTCGTTGATCGCCGGAACGACCGCAACGTTGCTGTTCTGGCTGGCGTTCGACGGCAAGCCGGTCAAGGCGCACCAATGGACTGCGCTGGCGGTGGTGTTCGTCGCCATCGGTTTTCTGGCCTGGTCGAGCCATCGTCGCCGGTCGGAAGCGCAATAAAGGCCCGGCCTATTCACGATATCTTCCGATGAGATCGAGTACTTGGCTTCAAATGAACGCCAAATCGGGATTGACGGCAGCGAACGGCGAGCGGAACACATGCGAACTCATACCAAAATACTATGATTACTACACTATAATAGTGAAAAAAGTAACAATTCCATCTAATTGTATATAAAAGAAAAATCCGAATGAATAATAAAATTTTAACTAATATAAAATAAAGTTTTGACCGAAGCTTTGAAGAAGAAGGGTCTGCGCATGAACCTAAATTTTTATACGAGGGAAAGCCATGATGACGATTGGGTTGGTGTTTATCGGCGGCGGACATGCGGCGAAAGTTTTACTCGATCTGTTTCTTGGGGATGAGCAAAGTCGCGTATTGGGCGTGGTGGATCCCAATCCGAACGCCGAGGGGATCAAGCGAGCGAAAGAATTGGGGATTCAGACCGACAGCGACATGAGCAAGATGATCAACCGACCCGACGTGAACGTCATTGTGGAACTGACGGGAAACGCGGTCGTCCGCCAGCGGGCGATCGATGAAATGCGGCAGGACCAGGAAATCATCACCGCTTCGGGCGCGCGCATTCTGGTCAACATGGTGAAGCGGCAGACGGATTTCCAAGACGTATTCGGCGATTTGATGGCGCGCATGCAATCGGCCATCGGGGATATCGACAAAACGGCCGACCAGACGCAGGAAGTGCTCGACGATTTCAAGATTCTGGCGCTCAATGCGCAGATCGTCGCCGCGAAAATCGGCAGCAGCGGAGCGGGCTTCGGCGCGGTGGTCAGTCAAATGAAAGAGTTGATCGCCAATATCGAGACGCTGGTTTCCGACATTCACGGAACGTCGGACGAAAGCAACGAAGTGCTCGATCTGTTGAAGGTCGCGGAAGGCAAACTGCGCCACGAGGCCGCCTGAGGCGAAAAGTGAGCGACCGGCAAAAAAAAAAGGATTGACAGCGGCCGGATAATTAGGTATTCAGATTCCGTAATATGAAATGGAGTCCGGCGATCAAATCGATTCTGAACATATCCGAGGCCGCCAACCTGGGCATTCACGCGCTGGCTTACATGGCCACGCTCGGCGCGGCCGAGCCGGTCAGCGCGCAACAGATCGCCGAGGATCTGCACGTGAGCGAATCGCACCTGAGTAAGGTGCTGCAAAAACTGGCGCGCGACGGGCTGATCGAATCGACGCGCGGCGCGAAGGGCGGTTTCTTTTTCGCGAAGAGGCCGGACAAACTTACGTTGCTGGATATCCTGGTGGCGGTCGACGGACCGCTGCCGGTGCATGGGTGCCTGCTGGGCAAGCCGTTGTGCACGACGGCGCCCTGCCGTTTAAAAGGATTGCAGGATCGCATTGCCGAGATGGTGGGCAAGGAACTGGGGAAAATCAAGCTGATCGATCTCACGCTCAAGCCGGCGCAGAAGCTGAAAACGAAGCGCACCTCGTAAACATGCAGAATATGGGACAAACGAGCTGCGGCTTTTCGGCAATAAAACGGAATAAAGAATCCGAATACGGAAAATGATTGCTTGAAAAAGGAGGAAACCATGTTTTGTTATCAATGCGAACAGACGAGCAAGGGAAACGGTTGTACGACGATGGGCGTGTGCGGCAAAGATCCGGTGACCGCCGCGCTGCAGGACGTGCTGGTGGAAATGACCAAGGGCATCGCCCAGTATGCGCACCATGCGGCCTCGCTGGGCCTGCGCGACGCGGACCTGGACCGCTTCACCCTCGAGGCGCTCTTCGCCACGGTGACCAATGTCAACTTCGATCCGCAGCGTATCGCCGCGTTGATCAAGGAAGCGGTTGCGCGGCGCGATCAGGCCAAGGCGATGTACGCGACCGCCTGCGCCGAACGCGATCTGGCGTTGGAACCGCTGGCCGGACCGGCGGTGTTCGAACCGGCGGCGACGATCTCGGAGTTGGTCGCCCAGGCGGCGGACGTTTCGATCGAGGCGGAGAAGGAAAGACTCGGTGACGATCTGGCCGGTTTGTACGAACTGATTCTGTACGGGCTCAAGGGCGCGGCGGCGTACCTGGATCACGCGATCATTCTGGGCGTGTACGATCCGGAGGTCGCCATGGGCTTTTACGAGGTGCTGACTTTCTTGACCGAGTCGCACTCGGCGGAAGAGGCGACCGCGATGGCGCTTAAAGTCGGCGAGCTCAACCTCAAGGTGATGGGCCTGCTGGACAAGGCCAACACTGACGCCTACGGGCATCCGGAAGCGACGCGAGTGCGCGTGTCGCCGGTCAAGGGCAAGTGCATTTTGATTACCGGCCACGATCTGAAATCGCTGGAAGAGCTGCTCAAGCAGACCGCGGGCAAGGGCGTCAACGTGTACACGCACAGCGAAATGCTGCCGGCCCTGGCGTATCCGGGATTGAAAAAGTACCCGCATCTGGTCGGCAATTTCGGCAGCGCCTGGCAGAATCAGCGCGCGGAGTTTTCCGATTTCCCGGGCGCGTTTTTATTCAACACCAACTGCATTCAGAAACCCAAGGACGACTACCTCGACCGCGTGTTCACCACCGACGTCGTCGGCTGGCCGGGCGTGACGCACGTGAAAGATTTCGATTACGCGCCGGTGATCGAGGCCGCACTGGCCGCGCCGGGCTTTGCCGAGGACGCGCCGGAACAGTTCATCACCATCGGCTTCGGCCGCAACGCAGTGCTGGGCGTGGCCGACAAGGTGATCGACGCGGTCAAGAGCGGCGCGATCAAGCATTTCTTCCTGATCGGCGGTTGCGACGGCGCGAAGCCGGGCCGCAACTACTACACCGATTTCGCACAGGCCGTGCCGGACGATTGCGTGATTCTGACGCTGGCCTGCGGCAAGTACCGCTTCAACAAGCTCGACTTCGGCGACATCGGCGGCATTCCGCGGTTGTTGGACATCGGGCAGTGCAACGACGCCTATTCGGCGATTCAGATCGCCGTGGCGCTGGCCGAGGCGTTTGAAACCGACGTCAATTCGTTGCCGCTGTCGTTCATCTTGTCGTGGTTCGAGCAGAAGGCGGTGGCCATTTTGCTGACGCTGCTGCACCTGGGCATCAAGAACATGCGCCTGGGGCCGTCGCTGCCCGCGTTCGTCACCCCGGCGGTGCTGCAGGTGCTGGTCGACAACTTCAACATCGCGCCGATCTCCACGGTGGAAGACGATCTCGCCGCTTGCCTGGCGTAAAGAAAAACAATTTCTGAAAAAGGGCCGTCCCGCCGGGGGCGGCCTTTTTGTTATTTGATCCGACTGGATAAAAATTGTCATTTGCGACGGAAAGGCCTACAATGCGCGGATTGAGATATTCCCAACACTTTTTCAGGGAGGCGGTTGATGAATGTCGCCGTTCCGTTGCTGATTACCATTCCGGTTTTCGTTCTCGGTTATCTGATTTACGCCCGACGCATCGACAAGTTGTTCAATGTCGATGACGCGAACGCCACGCCGGCGGTGACGTGTTGCGACGATCGCGATTTCGTGCCGACGCGCTCGTTCGTGTTGTTCGGTCACCACTTCGCCTCGATCGCGGGCGGCGGACCGATCATCGGCCCGACGCTGGCGCTGTTGTACGGTTATTTACCGGTCTGGTTGTGGATCCTGCTGGGCGCGGTCTTTCTGGGCGCGGTGCACGACATGACCGCGTTGTTCACCGCCGTGCGCGAGAAGGGCCGCAGCATGGCCGAGGTGGCCGGGACGACGCTGGGCCGCACCGGCTCGCTGATTTTCCTGGGCTTCACGATCATGATGCTGCTGATGCTCACGGCGGTGTTCCTCAAGCTGTCGGCGGCCAGCCTGACCAGTCTGGTGCCGGTCGACGCGCTGGACCTGAGCGGCTCGACGCTGCCGATCCGGATGGTCGAGGACGGCGGCGTGCAGAAGTACGTCATCGGCGGCATCGCCTCGACCTCGGTGATCATCATCACGCTGTTCTCGCCGTTGCTGGGCTTTTTGCTGTACAAGCGCAAGGC
Source organism: uncultured Pseudomonadota bacterium (assembly GCA_937967875.1). Lineage (GTDB taxonomy): Bacteria > Lernaellota > Lernaellaia > Lernaellales > Lernaellaceae > CALBTQ01. The sequence continues at coordinate 1,673 of CALBTQ010000702.1, read as the reverse complement.
GAACGCTTACGCCATGGCCGCGCTGAGCCTTGCCGTGGCGGCGATTTCGCTGGTGATCGGCATGCACTATCCGGTGCGCATGGGCATGAACACCTGGATGATCCTGCTGTCGATTTACACGGTGTTCGCCGCGGGCATTCCGGTCTGGCTGGTATTGCAGCCGCGCGATTTCACCAACTCGTTTTTGCTCTACATCGGCATTTTGCTGTTGGTGTTGGGCTCGCTCGCCGCGGGCCTCAAGGGCGTCACGCTCGGCGCGCCGGCGCTGAACGTCGCGCAGGGCTCGGCGAAGATCGGGCCGATCTTCCCGCTGCTGTTCATCACGGTGGCCTGCGGGGCGATCAGCGGTTTTCACTCGCTGGTCGCGGGCGGCACGAGCTGCAAGCAGGTCTCGCGCGAATCGGACGTGCGCCGCATCGCCTACGGCGGCATGTTGCTCGAAGGTCTGCTGGCGCTGCTGGTGGCGATCGCCATCGGCGCGGGCATCAACTTCCAGCATTACGTCGACGTGGTGTTTCCCGCCACGGGCAAGGGCAGCAATCCGATCCTGGCCTTCGCGCTGGGCATGGGTGGGCTGCTCAATCGCGGTCTGGGCGTCAACCACGTACTGGGCGCGGTGTTCGGCATTTTGATGGTCGAGGGTTTCGTGGTGACCACGCTGGACACGGCGGTGCGCCTCAACCGCTATCTGCTCGAAGAACTGTGGTCGCTGATCTTCAAGAAAACGCCGCAGGTGATGAAGAGCTACCTGTTCAACGCCGTGCTGTGCGTGGTGCTGATGTTCGCCCTGGCCCACACGAACACGATCATGGACCTGTGGAAGATCTTCGGTTCGGCAAACCAATTGCTGGCCGCGCTGACGCTGACCGCCGTGGCTGCGTGGCTGGCGTTGCGCAAACGCAACTCGCTGTTCGCCACCATTCCGGCGGTGTTCATGATGGCCGTAACCCTCAGCGCGTTGGCCTATGTGCTGGTCACCGATTATGTCCCGAAAGGCAACTGGGTGCTGGCCGCGGCCGACCTGGTGTTGCTGCTCATGGCGCTGAGCGTACTGGCGCTGGCCGTGAAGTTCATCCGCAATCGCAAGGCGGTGACGGTCTAAGCGTGAAGGACGGCGATTCATCGCTATTGACCGGACGAAGATGAAAGGTTAACAACCAGAACGTTAGCCGGTCGAACAAGCGGAAAGAGGAAACGATGAACAGATTTTTCTTGCTGATGTTGTTGATGATGCTGGTGCTCGGAGTGAGTCTGTCGCTCTCCTGCGGCGACGATGACGATGACGATAACGACGACAACGAAGCGGACGACGACGATGACGAGTCCGACGACGATGACGATGACGGCGATGACGACGATGGCGACGACGACACGGCCGATCCCGACGACGCCACCGGCGCCGGCGACACCTGGATCGATCCGACCACCGGTCTGGAATGGCAAAACGGCGACAATTGCTGCGACACCTGGTATGTTGCGGAGGAATATTGCGAAACGCTGACCTGGGACGACCGCAGCGATTGGCGGCTGCCGACGATCTCCGAACTGCGCAGCCTGATTCGCGGTTGCGACGCCACGGTCACCGGCGGCGAGTGTCCGGCGTCGGACGATTGCAACGATTACGATTAGATCGGAAGAGCACACGTCTGAACTCCAGTCACCGAATACGATCT
>CALBTQ010000701.1 GCA_937967875.1 uncultured Pseudomonadota bacterium | reverse complement strand
GATCGTATTCGGTGACTGGAGTTCAGACGTGTGCTCTTCCGATCTAACTCGCCGTACGCGTCCTGACCGACCAGGCTGCACAATTCCACGCGGGCGTCCAGCGCCGCCAGGTTGGACACCACGTTGGCCGCGCCGCCCAGCAGCGTTTCCTCGCGGCGCACGTGCACCACCGGCACCGGCGCTTCGGGGCTGATGCGCTCCACCTCGCCCCAGATGTAATGATCGGCCATCACGTCGCCGACCACCATGATGCGGGCGGTGGGAAAACGTTTCAGCGTGTCGATCAATCGCTGTTTGCGTTCAGTGAGCGTCATGGCTTTCCTTCGGAATGGATTTCACCAAAAAGACCAGCAACGCCGCCGCGAACAAAAAGACCATGCATACTTCCGCGTCGCCGGCGTTGTGTTGCAGCAGGCTCGCCGCGGCGAAAGCCGTGCAGGCGCCGACGGCCCCGGCTAGGAGATTTTTCCCGGGGTTATGGCAACTTATATCACGATGATGGGCGATGCCAAGCGCAAAAAGCGTAACCAGCAGCGCGGTAAAGACCAATCCGGCCGCGATGCCCGATTCGGCGGCAATCTGCAGATAGCTGTTGTGCGCGTGGCTGCGCGCCGTCCAGTGAATGTTGTAGTTCAGGCGGTACGGTTCGGTCAGCGTGCGGTACGCGCCCGGTCCGATGCCCGTTATAGGGTGATCGACGATCATGTCGACCGTCGTCTTCCACGTGTAGATGCGCTCCAGGTTCTTCTCCGAAATGAACGCGCGCTGGATACGGTCGGCGAGAGTGGGGCTGGCTTTGACCGCCGCCAGGCCCAGCAGACTGATCGCCGCGAGCGTGATAATCAACGCCCGCTTTCCCTTCAGCCCGGCGAAGATCATCAAGCCGGCAAGAAGACCGATCCACGCGCTGCGGGCGTAACTCCACAGCAAGCCGAAAGTACACAATATCAATGCAACGCTCAGGGCGATGCGCTGCCGCCATTGCCGCGTTTCGAACCACAACCCCAGGCCCAGTAAAATGATGATGATCAGATTGTTGCCGTAGGTCAGGTGATGATCGAACATCCCGACAGCGTGGTAATACCCGCCGGTTTTCTGCCACAGCTTGACCGACGGCACGAAGTAGCGCGGCACGGCGTCGCCGAACAGGTGTTGCGCGATGCCGTAAATCGCCGTCACCCCGGCGGCGAAAACCAGAATGCTCACCGCGCGCCGGGCGGTCGGCCAATCGGCGAACGAGGCCAGCGCGACGAAGTAAGTCAGCCAGATCCAATATTTCGCCAGTCGCGGCCAGGTCAGTTCCGGGTACAGCGCGAACGGCGCGGCCAGCAAAACCCAGCCGACCAGCGCGACGATCAACCACCCGGTCGGCTCGTTGGGGCGGGGAATTGTCCGCCGCAACCCGGCGCGCACCGCCAGCAACAGGCACAACAGCGCCAACGCCGTTTGCGCGCCGCTGATGGAAAACGGCAGAAACAGCGCCAGCGCATAAAGAGTCCAGCGAATGGCTTTGTCCAGCGTCATCGGTTTTGTATTGCCTCGATCAGTATCGTTTCGGCGCGGTCCATACGTCGCTTGATCGTAAAATTCTCTTCGGCGTATTGCCGTGCGCTCACGGCCAGCGCGGAATCGTTGAGCGTGCGGATGATCTTGGCGGCGACCTCGGCCGGCTGCGCGGCGGCGAAAAATCCGGTTTGTCCGTCGCGCAACGTGTCGGGCAACGCGCCGACGGGCAGGGCGATCACCGGCGTGCCGCAGGCGGTCGCTTCCAAGGCGGCGCGGCAGGCGCCGTCCGAGCCTTCACCCAGCAGCAGGCTCGCGCCGCACGCCGCGTAGATTGCGGGCAGGTCGTCGCTGCGATAGCCGAGAAAATGCGTCCACGCGTCGGCCCGCTTTTGCCGCACGAGTTCCTGCAGGTCGTCCTTGCCTTCGCCGCGCCCGACGAACAACAGGCGCGCGTCCGGCTTGCTTTGCCGCACGATCTCCATCGCCGCCAGCGCCAGGTCGTGCCCGCGTCAGATCGGAAGAGCGTCGTGGAGGGAAAGAGTGTAGATCTCGGTGGTCG
>CALBTQ010000700.1 GCA_937967875.1 uncultured Pseudomonadota bacterium | reverse complement strand
CGATATCGTATTCGGTGACTGGAGTTCAGACGTGTGCTCTTCCGATCTTTGGAGGTCGATATCGACCGTGAGGTCGCCTGGAAACCGCGCTGGGTCGTGATCATTTCGACGAACTGCTGGGCGATGTCAACGTTCGACAATTCCAGCGTGTTGGCGAAGATCGCGCCGTTGCCCGATTCGTTGGCCACCGAGATGACCGGTTCGCCCGAAGGCACCGTCGAACCGTAAATGTTGCTGCCCAAGTGGGTCAGTTTTTCCGGCGAAGTGAAGTTGACGACCGCGATGCGCGCATATTCACGGCTTTCGCCGTTGGCGTACTTGGAGGTCACCACGCCGTCGGAGTCAATGTCGATCGCCTCGATGTACGACGAGCTGTAGCCGTCCTGGCTTTGGAAGACCAACGCGGACGTGCTGCCGTATTGCGTCGTACCGTCCACGCCCGTCCCGCCGTCGGCGATCGAAGTGCCGAAGCCGAAGTCGATCGCCTGCGCCTGCGCGGGGTTGCCGGAGAAGTTGAAGGCCGACGCCACAGTCACCGTATGAGCTTGCAAGGCGCCGTCGGTGGTAAATTCCAGCGTACCCGAAGTGGCGATCGCGTCCGCGCCGGTCGCCGAATCGTCCGCGCCGACCACGATGTTGTAATCCCAGATCTGCCCGCCGCCCGGTCCGGGCGCGTTCTGCAGCGTGAAGTACGCGGTCACCTGGTGGGCGTTGCCCAGCGAATCGTACACGGTGATCGCCGAAGTGAAGTTCGACGTGTTCACCGGGTCGGCCAGGTTGAAGGGGCCGACGTAAGTGGAGTTCGAATCCAGGTTGGCGTAAATCGTAACCTCGGAAGACGGTTTCGGCTCCAACGGCGCCTGCGGCACGTGAATGTCCTCGGGCACGCCGCTGATCGCACCGTCTTCATCCAGCGCGAACCCCTGCAGGCGATAGCCGGTGGGATGCACGAGGAAGCCGTTTTTGTCGATCACGAAGTTGCCGGCGCGCGTATACAGGTCGTCTCCGGTGAGCGTGTCGCGCACCATGAAAAAGCCTTCGCCGGACAGCGCCAGGTCGGTGACGTTGTTGGTCGTCTGGAAACCGCCCTGCGAGAAGGTGCGCGAGGTCGAGGTGACCTGCGCGCCGCGACCGATGGTGATGTTGTTGGACAGCGTTTTACTCAACACGTCCGAAAATTCGGCGCGCGAGTATTTGTAAGCCGGCGTGTTGATGTTCGCCAGGTTGTTGCCGATGATTTCCATCGCCGCCGAGTTGGCGTTCAGACCGCTGATGCCGGAAAACATCGCACCAATAATTGACATCTTTGTCCTCCTTCCCACATCAATCGTTCCGTGGGAATGGAGCCTCCCTTGCGGGTCCGGCTCCGGTTAATCGAGCAGCACGGTGCTGTCGATATTCGTCACGATGTGGTCGGCCATTTGCCCGCGACTCATCGCCGTGATCACCGTGCGGTTGGGCACGTTGACGATCAGCGCGTAGTTGTCGGCCAGGACCAGCGTATTTTTTGCTCCTTTGGATTCCGCTTGCTGCACCGCATTTTCCAACCGCCCGATATCCTGCGCGCTCATCGAGATGTTCCGGTCGCGCAACCGCTCGCTGGCGTGTGCGGAAAACCGAACTTCCTTTTGCTCCGATATGCGGTCGGCCAGAATCTGCTGAAACGGCGTCCGGCCTGCCTCCTGGGTGGCGGCGACGGACGCATTCTGACGCGTCTGGACCTTGCGTCCGCTGAGCACGTCGGGGGTGTATTGCGTGTAAATCCGATTCATCGATCAGCTTCCTTGCTTCACTTCCAGAATGTCGCCCATGGTCACTTGCTGCGAACCGATATGCAGCATCGGCGTCCCGGAATCGAAGGACACGCCGGTCACGATGCCGCTGATCAGCGTCGTAGCGGTCACGCTGTTGCCGTCGGCGTCTTCGGCCGTAACGGTGAACGTGTACTCGCCGGCGTCCATGGGGCTGTTGTCGTTGTTGAGTCCATCCCAGGATAGAACCTGCAACCCTTCTTCGAGATTGTTTTTCGTGATCGTGCGCACGGCCTTGTCGTTGGCGTCGTAAATGGTGATCGTCGCGACCTGCGCATCGCTTTGCAGATCGAACGAGAATTCGGCGTCTTCCTCATCGGTCAGATTGATGGTGTCGCCGGCCGCGCGGATTTCCTTGCCGATCAACGAAACGGATTGCGCATTGTTGATGCTGGCTTGGTAAAGTTGCAGCGTTTCCAGATTGGTGTTGGCGCTGCGCAGTTCCTCGACCGTGGTCAGTTGCGACAACTGGGTGAGGAACTGTTGGTTGTCCATCGGATCCAACGGATCCTGGTACTGCATTTCGGTCATCAGCAGTTCCAGAAAAACCTCTTCGGTCATCAGATCGGACGTACCGCTCAAGGACGTGGCCGTCGTCTCATATCCGACCGAGGTGGTTCCCGCCAGATCGGCTGAGGTAATGACACTCAACGTAAACCTCCACTTCCGTTCGCTACGCCATAATGCTCAGGTTGCCCGCCATACCGGATACCCGATACGCGGCGGCCGGACGTTCCGCAACCGTCTGGGAGCGTTGCGGCTCCACGGACGAGTCG
>CALBTQ010000699.1 GCA_937967875.1 uncultured Pseudomonadota bacterium | reverse complement strand
CCACCGAGATCTACACTCTTTCCCTACACGACGCTCTTCCGATCTATTTTTACTTGTCGTTGTTTGTTGAGGGAAAGCTTCAAAAGCGTTCGGTCGACACGCTGGATCTGGTCGGGACATTCAAAGTCGCGCCCGGCACGCGGGGAATAAAAGCGTTGCCCGGCGGCCGTTGCCTGTTGGCGCCGAATTATCTCAACGGCCGCATGCAACTGTTGGATGCCGAAGCCGGAACGCCGCTTGCCGGTTGGTGGTTGGGCAATCGGGTGCGTTCGATCACGACTTCGTTTGACGGAAAAGCCTACTATCTGCCTTCGGCAGCCGGCTTGTTCGGCCTGGATGTCGCTTTGGTTGACGACTTGTGCGCCGCGATGACGCAACAGACGGATCAGTAATTATAATATCTTACTCAAGCAGCGACCTTCCGCGTCGTTGATGATGAAATTTCCCGGCGTATTCTTAAGCCGTTGCGGTTGATTCCGGCCGATGGGCGGACTATGATCCTCAACTGCGCCGGGCGAGCCGCTATTGCCCGGTCGATGCGGAATCGGCGTGTAATCAGGCGACTCCGGCAACCGCGAGGATGTAAATGTCGGGATCGTTCTTTTCCGATCGACTCCGACCGAGCCAATCGCTACGGCAAAGGAAAAACATGAGAGTCCTGTTCATCAACACGCCCCGCTGGCATGTCGCCCGCAGTTCGATCCAGGGCCTTGTCGGCGACATGTCGCTGATTCAACCCATCGGGATGTTGTATCTCTCTTCCTATTTAAAGCAACACGCCGAGGTTGAAGTCGCGTTGTTCGATTACATTCTGGAAAAGAAACAAGACTACGCGGTCATCGACGACCTTCTGCTTTCGTTTCGTCCTGATGTTGTCGGGCTGACCACGTTGACCTTCACCTTGTACGACACGTTTCGCATTTGTCGTCATGTGAAACAAAACATGCCGCAAGCGAAAATTGTGCTGGGCGGCAAGCACATCGATATTTACCCGCATGAAACGCTGACCTGGGATTGCGTCGACTACCTCGTGCAGGGCGAGGGCGAGAAGCCGATACTCGCCCTGGTGCAGGCGTTGGCGGCGGGGGAAACGCAGCCGGAGATCGAAGGTCTTTGGTATCGCCGCAATGGCGGCGTCCACGACGGCGGACGCGCCTCGCGGATCGAAGATCTGGATTCACTGCCGTTTCCCGACGTCTCGATTTTGCCCTCCGACCGCTACGGCCGACAATTCACGTCCGACCAACGCGAGGCTTCGATCATTTCCTCGCGCGGGTGTCCCTACGCCTGCGCCTACTGCACAAGCTCGCACCGCAAATGGACGCGTTGGATCGAGCGCAGTCCGGAAAACATCGTGCAGGAAATGCAAATGTGGATCGACAGATCGGAAGAGCGTCGTGTAGGGAAAGAGTGTAGATCTCGGTGGT
>CALBTQ010000698.1 GCA_937967875.1 uncultured Pseudomonadota bacterium | reverse complement strand
ACCACCGAGATCTACACTCTTTCCCTACACGACGCTCTTCCGATCTGCACACGGCGTCAAAGCGACCGGCGAGATCCTCGCGCGCCCCGCGCAAACCGGCGTAGGCGTCCAGCAGGTCGCGGTGCATTTCGGGACGCATCAGCCCCTGCGCCTCGTGTTGGCCGTAAAGGTTGAGCAGCCGTTCGCCCAGCTCGCGCAGGTCGGCGACGTTGACGTTGCGTTCGTTGATCGTCACCCGATTGCGGCCGGCGTCCTGAATGACGCGGCTGACCGCCAGGGGCTCGGGTTGCTTATCGCCGTTGACGGAAAACAGTGCGTCGACCTCGGCCGACTTGCAACCGGTGCGGATCATCTCGGCGGTCGCACGCCAGCCCAGCGCCAGACCGATCGCGGTAACCAGAATCGACTTGCCCGCGCCGGTTTCGCCGGTCAGCACGTTCAGACCGGGGCCGAAATCGATGTGCAGATCCTCGATCACAGCCAGGCGGCGGACGGTCAATTCGCGCAGCATGAATCAACGCTCTCCGTAGTGAAGCTTCTCGCGCAGCACGTCGAAATAAGTCCGTTTCGGGTTTTTGATCAGCAGCAGCGGCTTGTCGCAGGTGACGACCTCGATGCCGTCGCCCTGGTGGATTTCCTGCCCTTCCTGCCCGTCGCAGGTGACGTAGACTTCAGTGTCCTCGACCAGCTCGATGTCCACCCCGCGATCGCCGGGGACGACGATCGGGCGGTTGGTCAGCATGTGCGGACAGATCGGCGTGATGATCAGGCCGTTGGTTTGCGGATGGACGATCGGTCCGCCGGCGGCGAGGTTGTAGGCCGTCGAACCGGTGGGCGTCGAGATGATCAAGCCGTCGGCCTTAGCCACGTACATGAAGTTGCCGCCGACGCTGATTTTCAGATCGAAGATGCGTGCGAGGGCGCTCTTGGTGATCACCACATCGTTGAGCACCGTGTAGCTCTTCGTTTCATGGCCGGTATGCACCGTGACGTCCAGGCGCATGCGGCCGATGATGCGCGGCTCGCCGGAGATCGCCATTTCCAGCACATCGGGTAATTCGGCGAGACGGATTTCGGTCATGAAGCCCATGCCGCCCAGGTTGACGCCCAGCACCGGCACCTGTCGCCCGCGCAGCAAGCGCGCCGCCGCCAGAAACGTGCCGTCGCCGCCGAGCACGATCAACAAATCGCAACGCGCGAACAACTCCGCCGTGGGCGTGGCGTACGGCAGGTCGTACATGTGCGCCTCATCCTCGGCGATCATCGGGACGAGCCCGTGCCGTTCGAGGTTGGCGATGACCATCCGCGCCGCGTCGCCGGCCTCCTTTTTCGCACGCTTGATGTAAATACCGACGTTTTTCATGACTACCAGACCTCCCACCCGTCGCTGATCTCGAAATCAGCGTCGGGCAATTCCCGTTTGCCGAGGATTTTTTCACGCAGCGAGGAACCGGCCAACGGTTCGCGCTCGGGAATCGGACTGTGCACACCGTCAACGGGGAACGTGCCGGGATTGGTTTCCGGATCTTCAAAATCGCGTCGGCTGTAATAATGGAAATAGGTTTCACCCATCGGGATGCGATGGAACGAGTAATCGTTGATGAATTTGCGGCGCTCGATCAGATCGCGCAGGGCCAGATGCTGCGCGCCGTAGCGGAGCAGCCATTCGGGAATCGGCCAGGGCACGACGTCGATCATGGACAAAATGATCTGCGGCTGTTTCTGTTCGAGCACGTATTCGCTGTTGAACCGGCCATGCCCGGCCATGCTGCGGGCCAAGTCGGTCGGCGTGTGAGCGATCGTCGCGTCGGTCAGCCCGACGAAATCGACGATCGGCATCTGCGAACAATAGCCGATCGCGCCGATGGGAATCATGCCCATGGTCGTGTCGGCCGGATATAGTTGCGACAAGTGATGGCCGATCTTGCACCACACGTGCGCCTTTTTCACCTGACCGATGAAAATCATCCCCTCGTTGCGGAAGAACATGCCGACAAAAATCGAGAGCACCAAAAAGATCGGCGCGACCACCCAGGCGCCGGGGCGCAAACGCAGTTCAGCGATATTCGGGTACACACGGTTGATCGCCTGCCGCGTCTGCCGCGCCGCCTCGGGCAACAACAGCCACAACAGCGGGACAATCGGAATCAGAAAACGCGCCAGCGGGAAATGGTCGCCGCCGACGTAGACCAGCGCGGCGACATAGGCCAGCGCCGTACCGAACACGCCCCACCACCAGCCGGGCAGCGAGGCGCGAAAACGCAACGCCAGCAACAGCACCGGCAACAGCAGATAGGGAATCAGCGTCACGTTGGTGAAACGCCACAGGTAATCCAAGCCCATCGACACCAGCCCGAAGCCCGCGCCGGCGGCTTTGGCGTAATAGGTGTTGGGCTGCCAATAACCGAAGTAGCTGTGTCGCCACAACAGAAACGCGCCGTAAAGAACCGTGACCACCGCGCCGAAAATCAACGAACGCGGCCAGCGCTTTTCCTTCTTGCCCAGCAACAGCCACAAGCCCAGCGGCGCGGCCATGCTGATGCCCTCGGGGCGCGACAGGGCGAGCAAAAACAACGCCACGCCGGCCGGGACAGCGCAGCGAACGCCGTTTTCACGACGCAACGAGCGAACGACAAACAGCACCGCCGCCAACAGCCAGAACGCGGCCATCGGCGTTTCCATTCCGGCCAGGGCATAGGCCACGCACGACGGATGAAACATTAAAAAGGCCAGGCCCAGCATCGGCAGCGGACGCAGGACTTTATCGGTCAACAGGGTTTGCATCAGGTGCAACAGCAGCGCCACCGTGCCCGCGTGAAACACGATGCCCAGCCAGGTCGCGCTGAGGGTGATCTTCACGCCCAGCTTCGCCAGCAGCGCCAGCAACAGCACGAAAAGCGTGTTGGAATAGCCTTCGACGCGTTCGCCGATGTTGTAGACCAGCCCGTGGCCGTCGGCGAGGTTGCGCGCATAGCGGAACGAGATGAATGCGTCGTCGATAAAACCGAAAAGCGACAGCGATTGCATCAGGCCGTAGCCGGCCAACAGTACGATGAACAAAATCAGCGGAGCGAAACGGCGCAAAAAGTCATCCTTTCCTTTGACGGATGAAGCGGATTGTACCGTTGCCCATCGCAGCGGTAAACCGCATTCACAGGAAATTTTCGCAAAAAAAGCGGGGCTCTGGAGCCGCCGTGCACCCTGTGTTAATGTTGTCGCATCCACCCCAACCCGGGACGAAAATGACCATCGACCTGTTCGGTTCCCCCGATGTTGCGCCGGCCAATGCGCCTTTGGCCGAGCGGATGCGTCCGCGCTCGTTCCAGGAGGTGGTCGGGCAGGAACAGGCGATCGGCCCGGGCTCGATGTTGGCCAAGGCGCTGGCGGCGGGCGAAGTGCCCTCGATCATTTTTTGGGGCCCGCCGGGATCGGGCAAGACGACCATCGCCCGCGTGCTGGCCTACGTAACCGACGCGATGTTCGTCTCGTTTTCGGCCGTGCTTTAGATCGGAAGAGCACACGTCTGAACTCCAGTCACCGAATACGATC
>CALBTQ010000697.1 GCA_937967875.1 uncultured Pseudomonadota bacterium | reverse complement strand
AGATCGTATTCGGTGACTGGAGTTCAGACGTGTGCTCTTCCGATCTAGTTCCTTGGGCGTGATTTCCGCGGCCAAATCGTGCAGCAGGTCGAGCTTGCGGTAGATCATGCGCAGTGCGTCGGCGATTTCCATTGCGGGTGTCGTCGTCGTCAAATTCGTATTCCTTTCCGCGTCGGCATCGTTCGCATTATCCGGCGGAACGCAATGAAACGGGCGTTTCGGACCGCCGGCTCCCCCAACCGTTCTCCATCGCCCGCCAGGAATTGCCGTACATGACGGCGTCGATCTCCTCGGGCGAGAAGTGCGCCTTCATCGCGTCGATGATGCGGTGAAGCTGCCCAGGGTGATAGCAGTCTTTGAACGGATGGGTCAAGCCGTCGAAGTCGGTGCCGATGCCGATGGCCGAGACGTCGCCGGTCAATTGGCGGATGTACTTCATGTTTTCGATCAGGTCGGCAATGCCGTTGCCGTCGTCGCCGTAGCGGTCGATCGGATCGACCAACAGGCGCTTGGAGAGGATCAGGCCGATCACGCCGCCCAGGGCGTGGATGCGTTTGATTTCCTCGTCCGACAGGTTGTACTCGTGATCGTAAAAATGCTTCAACCCGACGTGCGAGACGATCACCGGCCGCCCGACTTCCCGCGCGATGTCGTAAATCGCCTCGCGCGCATGCACCTGCACGTGCGACAGATCGGCCAGAATGCCGCGGCGGAACAGCTCGCGCACAAGTTCCTCGCCGAGCCGGCCGCGGTCGCCCCAGCGCCAGTCGGCGCGTTTCATGGCGACCAGCAGATCGTCGCGGCCCGCGACCACCTGGTTGTCTTTGACCTTGGGAATCAGCTCGGTGCCGTCGGTCTGCGGCACGAACAGGTTGTCCCAGAAGTGCGCCAGGCCGATCATCGCGACGCCGCGCTGCTCCAGGTAGTCCAACCGCTGCAAAGTGCGCTGCCAGTAATCGTCGAGGGTCTGTCCTTTTTCCAGTTCGTAGCCGAACACGTGCGGGCCTTCGATCGCGTGCACGACGGCGATTTCGTTGTCGGCCAGCCCGTCGATGTCGGCCGGGCTCTTGGCCATGACCAGCCGCGGGTTCTTGCCGAAGACCCAACGGTTGGTGTTGCGCACGGCGACCTCGCAGGTCTCCATCAGCTTGAGCAGCGATTCCCACGGTTTGGCGAAACGGATGCGGCCGTAAAAATAGGGGACCGTCGACCACAGCAATGCGCGCGAGTGCGGCTTGACGCCCTTGGCGACGAAGTCGCGCTCGATCACGTAGTGCGTGCAAAACAGCACTTTGACCGGACTGCGCTTCAGGTTGCCGTATTGGTAACGAAACGAAAGCGGATTCCAAATCGGCCCGGAATACATTTTGGCGTGAAAGGTGCTGCGCAAATAAGGCAGATAATGCATTTTCAAACTGGGATGACAGTGCAAGTCGATCATGCGATCCATGGTGTCGGTTCCTTCTGTGGATGACGGAGCGTTGATTGAAAAGAACGAGCACGGTGCGTCGCCGACGATCTTTCAACGATTAGACATTTCAAAAATTAGAGCAAGTCGGCGGAAAATGCAACGGGTGGATACGAAAAAGTCGCGCCGGTCGCGCGGCTCGTCCGGATGGCGTTTTTGCGCCGTTTCCTTTATATATAGAGCGGGTCGGCTGAAACGAAAGCAAAGGAGATCCCGATGCGCTCCACTCGTGTGTTGTTCATTTTGATACTGATCGCGTTGGTGGCGGTCCCGGTCGCGGCGTCGGCGGGGCTTACCGTGCGCGAAGCGAATCGTCTGGTGATCGATTTGACGATCCCGGAATTGAACCAGGCGACGGTCGAGGCCGACGGTCTGACCTGGGACGCGATCGACCTGCCCGGCTACGGCGAAACGACGGTCGTGGGCGCGCCGCGCGTGCCGGTCTGGACGCGGTTGATCGAAGTCGGCGCGGCCGAGGGCGTGCGCGTGGACGTGCGCGTGCTCGAGGCGGAAACGCTGACCGGCGTCAACCTGCTGCCCGCGCAGCCGCCGATGTACCGCAATGACGTCGCGCCGCCCGCGTTCACCATCGACGATCTGACCTATGCGACCGACGCGTTTTATCCGACGGCGACGAGCGCGACGAGCGAACCGGTGATCATCCACGGCCGGCGCTACGTGCCGGTGCACGTCTATCCGGTGCGTTACAATCCGGCGACGATGGAACTGGCCATCGCCGCGCGGCTGGAAATCGAAATTAGCGGCGGCCTGAGCGACGAGCGCAACGCGCTCACGCGCGCGCTGCCGGTATCGCCGGCGTTCGCGCCGATCGGTCGCGCGTTCAGCTACAGCTTCGCCCGGCGCGATGCGAACGACAATTGGATTCCGCAGGACGGCGCGCTGCTGGTCATCGTGGCCGACCAGTTCGCCGCGGGGATTCAGCCGTACATCGATTGGAAAGTCCGCAAGGGGCTGACGGTCGAGACCGTGCTGACCAGTGCGCTGACCGGCGCCGGGCAGGACGCGACGGCGATCAAGCAGTTCCTGTTCGACCGGTACAACGACATCACGGCGCCGCCGCTGGATTACGTGCTGCTGGTCGGCGATTACGAGCACATCACCACGATGTTCGGCATCGGTCACTGCTCGTCGGATTCGCGCTACGTGACGCTGGACGGCAACGACTATTTCCCCGACACGATCATCGCGCGCTTCTCGATTCAGAACGACGCCGAACTGGCCAACGTGGTCAACAAGATGGTCAACTACGAAGCCGCGCCGTATCTGCTCGACACCGAGTGGTTCCACAAGGGCATCACCGTGTCGGGTTCGGACCAGGTCGACGACCAGAACGCCTCGTTCTGCGGCGCGATTCTGGAGGAGAACGGCTACACGCACGTCGATTACTTCTTCCAGTCCAGCCGGACGAACACGACCGCGAACGTGACCGGCGCGCTCAACGAGGGCCGCGGCTGGTTCACCTACTTCGGGCACGGCTCGTACAGTTCCTGGTCGAGCATCAATCCGGGCTTCAACAATCAGAACGTGATGAACCTGACCAACGAGGGCAAGCTGCCGGTGATCACCGACATCGCCTGCGACAACGCTCATTTCGACGGCTCGATGGGCGACTGCTTCGCCGAAGTCTGGATGAAGCACAGCGAGACGACCGGCGCGGCGAACATTTTCGCGGCCAGCCGCAACACGCCCTTCGGCTATACCGACAAACTCGGGCGCGGCGTCGCGGTCGGTCACTTCAATTGGGACATGCCGACCTTCGGCGCGGCGGCGTACTTCGGCAAGATGTACATGTACAACTTCTATCCGGAATCGGCCGGCGGAACCTGCGAAGAGGTGTTCCAGCACTACCTGCTGTTCGGCGATCCCGAACAGAACATCTGGTCGGACACCCCGCGCGAGATGGAAGTGACCGGCGCGAAGACGATCGATGCCGGTGCGACCTCGCTGGAGTTGGACGTCGAAGTGCTCGGCACGCCGCTGGCCAACGCCCTGGTGCACATCTGGCGCGACGGCGCGTTCGACCAGGCCGCGCGCACCGATGAAACCGGCGCGGTTTCCTTCGCCTTCGGCGCGCCGCTGACGGCGGGCACGATCGAATTGTTCGTCACCGGCCGCAACGCGCTGCCCTACGAGAGCACGCTCACCGTGGTCGATTCTTCCCCGACCGACGACGATGACGACGACACCGGCGGCGACGACGATGACGACACCGGCGGCGATGACGACGATGACGACGACAGCAGCGGCGACGACGATGATGACGACGACGACGACGGTTGCGGCAAGTAGCTAAATCACCTACCATAAACGGCGTGCAACTCCTTCGGATTGCACGCCGCTTTTGTTTGCAGGCCTTTTCGGCGGCAGTGACGACGCCGCCCCCACATACTCGTCGCAAGACGCAAGCAACGGCCCCGCTTTCGGATTTCGGGCGGTCAGGAAAAAAATACGAATGAGCGAAAATCGCAGCCTATCCCTATCGTTTCGTTGGCTCCAGTGGTGTGCCGTGGGCGTGCTCGGCGGCGCGGCGTTGGGCATGCTCGAAGCGGCCCTGGTGGAAGACGATATGTTGCGTGAGGTGCTGGGCGTGCGCGCGCTCGATTACGCGCTGCATCTGCTGATCGGCCTGACACTCTATAGTCAGGTCTTCGGCGCGGTGCTCTTACTCGCCGGCGCGTTCTTTCTCTTCCTCTCGCCGTGGCCGCGCATCGATCATCGCGGCGACAACAGCGGCCTGCGCCTGGCCGTCGCGGTGACGCTTACGGCGATCGGCACGATGTACGCCGCCTTCGCCCTCAACAAACTATTGCCCGGCTTTCGCTCGCCGCAGACCATCGCGGGCAACCTCGGTCTCGCGCTGGCCGCGCTGCTGGCGGTGTTTCCCGTTTTTTGGCTGCTGCGCCGCGTGTTGCCCGCGCGGCAGGGGGCGACGCACACGCCCGGTTTGCTGATCGCCGCCGGCGCAGTGGAGGCCCTGGCGCTGATGGCGTTCGCCTGGCTCGGCGTGGCGCAGACGCCGACGGCGTCGGCATCGACGGCGACGGCGACGAGCGAGGGCGCGAACGTGCTGCTGATTACCGTGGACACGCTGCGGGCCGATCATCTGAGCGCCTACGGCTACACGAAAATCCAAACGCCGGTGATCGATTCGCTGGCCGCGGAGGGGGCGTTGTTTGCGCGGGCGATCGCGCCGGCGTCGTGGACGCTGCCGTCGCTGGCGTCGTTGCATACGGGCAATTCGCCGGCGGTGCACCGGCAGTTCAGTGACGATTCGTTTCTCGATCCCGGCATTCCGACGCTGGCCGAGACGTATCGGGAAAACGGATTCATGACCGCGGCGATCGTCAACAATCCGTACATCGACCCGGAAAAGGGGCTCGATCGCGGCTTCGACGTGTATTGGCACAGCGAGGACGCCGCGACCGCGCCGACGTTCCTGGGGCTGTCGCTGTACAAATTTCTCTTTCCGTTGCACGGCGTGCCGCACACGGCCGAGCGCATGACCGACACGGCGGTCGACTTTTTGCGCCGCCACGGCGACCGGCGGTTTTTTCTGTGGGTGCACTACCTGGATCCGCACGCGCCCTACGGCGATTGGTATATCGACCGTTACCCGGCCTATGATCGCGATTATCGGGGCGACACGCCGCGCGTGATTTCCAACGAGCTGATCGACGTGTACGAGGCAAGCCGCGAGACGCCGCCGCCCGAGGAGATCCGCCATTGGCTGGCAAGCTACGACGCGGAGATCATGTACCTGGACACGCAACTGCGGCGGCTGCTCAACACGCTGGCCGAGCTGGATCTGGAGAAAAATACGCTCGTCGTGCTGACCGCCGATCACGGCGAGGAATTCTGGGAGCACGCGTACCTCGGCCATAGCTGGACGCTTTACTACGAAGTGCTGCACGTGCCGTTGATCATGCGCTATCCGCCGCGCATCGCGCCGGGGCGGCGCATCGAAACGACGGTCAGTCTGCTCGACGTCGCGCCCACGCTGCTGGCCGCGTCGAACGTGCCGGTGCACAAGGGGTTGCAGGGGCGAAGTCTGTGGCCGGCGCTGACCGGCGAGCCGTTCGCCGCGCAGCCGGTCCACTCGCACCAGGAGCGGCACCAGATCGTCTTGCGCGGCATCCACACCGACGAGTACGATTTAATTCGCAATTTGCGTACCGGCCGCCTGATGCTGTTTAATGTGCCTGACGATCCCGCTCAACAACACGACGCGGTCGCGGCGCAAGGCGAGACGGCGGCCGAGCTGGACGGGCAACTCGGCGAGTGGCTCATCCACAGCGCGCGGGTGCGCAAGCGACTGCCGCTGACCGGCAAGAATCGGGTGGGGTTGAAGAAGAGGGTTTTGAAGCGAATGAAAAACCTGGGTTACATCGAATAGCTGGAGGAGCATCGTGAGCGCATTGCCGTTGCCCAAGCCGTTGGAGCCGGTGCAGATTCATATCCGGGCCGGTTATCCGATCCTGTGGATTTTGTCCTGGGAGGAACGCCGGGTGGAAGGCCACCTGTGTTTGCTGTCGGCGGCCCTGAAGCAGGACCGCACGTTCTTCACCTGGTCGATCAACGACGGGTTCGCCGGCGGCGCGGAAGCGGCGGGCGCGGCGGCGGGCGATCCGCTGGGCGCGCTGGGCTTCATCCTGGGCCACGAGGGGCCGGCGCTGTTCGTGCTCAAGGATTTCCACCACTACGTGCACGACGATCTGAAGGTGCAGCGCCGGTTGCGCGACATTTACCAGGCGGCGCAAAACACGCTCAAGACGGTGATCATCCTCGCGCCGCGCCTGACGCTGCCGCCGGAGTTGGAAAAAGAAGTCACGGTCATCGACTACCCGTTGCCGGAGGCGGACGAAGCCGAGCAGATCGTCGTCGGCGAGCTGGCGACGCTGGGCAAGAACATGCGGATTTCCGAGGAGCGCCACGAGCGCGAATCGTTCTTCCAGTTGTTTCTGGGCCTGACCGCCGACGAGATCGCTTTCGTCACGCACAAGATCGCGCATCGCTACCAGGAGTTCACCGTGAGCGCGATCGACCAGATCATCGACGAGAAACGGCTGATTTTGCGCAAGACCGAAATCCTCGAGTTCTTTTCGCCGGAAGACAAAATGGAGCACGTCGGCGGCCTGGACAATTTCAAGCGCTGGGCGGCGATCCGGCACAAGGGCCTGTCGGAGGACGCGCGCAAATTCGGCCTGCCCATGCCCAAGGGCGTGTTGATCACAGGCATTTCCGGTTGCGGCAAATCGCTGGTCATCAAGGCGCTGGCCGACCTGTGGCGGCTGCCGCTGTTGCGCCTGGACATGGGCCGCGTGTTCGCCGGATTCGCCGGCTCGCCGGAGGAATCGATGCGCCGCGCGATCCTGACCGTCGAGGCGGTCGCGCCGTCGATCTTGTGGATCGACGAAATCGAAATGGGCGTCAGCGTGTTTTCCGACTCGATCGAATCGGGCGCGACCTCGCGCATCTTCGCCAGCTTCCTGACCTGGATGCAGGAAAAGAAAAAGCCGGTGTTCATCGCCGCCACGGCCAACGACATCGACCGCCTGCCGCCGGAGTTCATCCGTAAGGGCCGCTTCGACGAGGTGTTTTTCGTCGACCTGCCCAACGTGAAAGAGCGCGAGGAGATTTTCCGCATCCACCTGTCGCGGCGCGGCAAGACGGCGAGCCAGACGAGCATCGAGGGGCTGGCGAAAAGCGCGGAACACTTCACCGGCGCGGAGATCGAGCAGGCGCTGATCACCGCGATGTTCGACGCGTTCAACGAGGATCGCGAACTGCAGATCAGCGACATCTACCGTGCGATGGGCAACATGGTGCCGCTGGCGATTACGATGAAAGAGCAGATCACCAAGACCAAGCGCTGGGCCGACAAACGGGCCGTGCGCGCCAGTTGATTGTCCTGTCTATTTTCCATTAATTCAAAGCATCGCGGATTTGTCGGCGGAGGACGACTCGGTCGATGCGAAGGGGCGGACAATGCGAAGAAACCGGTTTCAATTAAATATAACCATTAACGTACGCGTACGTTAATGGTTACAAAAAATTTTATCAAGTGGGGAAAGCGATGATGCGAATCTTCTCCCCAAGCCGGATAATCTTGATAGGAACTATTAAGCGCCGCTCAGCTTTTTTTCCCCCCAATCAGGGCGAACGCTCCGACCACCGAAGAACGCGTGGTTTGCACCATCACGGTGTTGAGCACCGCGCCCGCGCCGGCGAGCACCGGATCGTAGCCGATGAGCGAGAGGACGGCGGTGTAGCCCAACGCGCCCGCGCCGATGCCGCCGGGGATGAAGCTGGCCAGGGCGGCGGCGATGGCGAACATCGAAGCGGTGACGCTGTCGGTCCAGGTCAATTCGGGTATCAGCGAACCAACGACCAGATAGTTGCAGGTGACGTCCAGCAACCAGGTGGCCAGGGTGATGCCCAGGTTGATTGCGAGCAGGCCGCGCCGGCCGAATTGGGCGACGGCGTCGCGGAAGGAGGCAAGCGCGTCGCGCAGGCGCGTGACGAGGCGGCCGTGAAAGCGTGTGAGAAAAGCGATCGCCAGATCCAGGCGGATGAGCATGAAGATCAACGCGATCAGTCCGGCCAGCACCAGCAAGCCGGCGGTCAGCCCGGCGGTGCGGTACATGGCCGATTCGGTCGGCGCCAGGCGGCCGAGGTTGACCACGGAAAACGCGAACAGGCTCAGCACGATCAGCAGGTCGAGCATGCGGTCGATCACCACGACCGCGTAGCTGGTGGCGGTCGAAACGCCGTAGCGGCTCAGCCAGATCGGCGCGAACACTTCGCCGCTGCGGCCGGGCGTCAGATTGGCGAAGAAGGAATTGAACACGTACGCCCGCGTCGCCTTGCTGTACGAGACGGGCGTGGGCGTCACGGCGAGGAACAACTGCCATTTGAATCCGCGCACGACCAGGGCGAGCATAAACACCACCGCCGCGATCGCGATATTCGCCTTGTGCGCCTGCCGCCAGGCCGCCAGCATGTTCGCCGGACCGATCTTGTAAATCAGCAGGCCCAGCAGCGCAAAGCCCAGCAAAAGCAGCAACCAGCGCGCCGATGCGCGGCGTGACGATGAGGGGCGGGCGTCGGCGGGCAAACGTTCCTCCGGATCCGTTGGGTTTATTGGACGAATATGATAGCATGTTGCGATTTGATTTTCCTGCAAAGAGGTGGCAGTGCCGTCGAAAAAAGGATTGCTGCTGATCGTCGCGCTGGCCGTGCTGACGTTTCCCACCTGGTTGTACCCTTATTTCCCGCGCTTCGATTCGGGCGCGTACATCATGGGCATCGCCTCGTTGGCCGACGGACACCTGCCGCAAATCCTCAGCCATCCACTCAAGCCGCCGGCCGTGTATCCGCCGGTGACGATGTTGCTGCTGACGCCGGCTTACTGGCTGGGCGGCGGCAGCGACGCGGCGTTGCGCGTGGCCCTGGCGCTGCTGTGGCTGGCCACGATGGCCCTGCTTTTGTACGCGGCGGACGAAAGTTACCGCCGCGATCATTGGACGTGGTTGCTGGCGCTGACGGCCACCGGATCGGTGTGGCTGTATTGCGGACGCGTGCAGAGCGAGATTCCCTATCTGTTCATTTCCACCGCGGCCATCGTCTGCCTCGATCGATTGAAAAACGACCATCGCTTTTTCGGCGGACCCTGGGGACCGGCCGCGCTGATCTTCGTTTTCCTGACGCCGCTCACCCGGCAGATCGGCTTGATGCTCGCGGTGGGCGCGGCGATCTACCTGGCCTGGGATCGTCACCGGCGCAAGCGCGGGCTGATCCTGGCGCTGCTGTTCGCGATCGTGGGCCTCGCGCCCGGCGTGACGCTGTACTCGGTGACCCAGCCGGGGCAGTTTTCGCCGGAGAAAAGTTCGCTGCTGCGCAAGGACGGCTGGGACCCGACCAAGGGGCAGCAGGATCTGGTCAGCCGCGCGACGTTGGGCCGCATCAAAATGAACGCGGTCAATTCGCTGCAACTGGCGCCGGCGTCACTGTTGTTGATGGATACCGCGCCCAAGAATCCGGCGCTGCGGGCGGTGATGGTCGGTTTGGCGCTGCTGATGGCGCTGGGCTTTTTCCAGCGGTTGATCCGCGGGCCGACCGCCGCCGAATACTATCTGGTTTTCTACCTGGCTCTGTTGTGGCTGACGCCCTGGCTGGTGCGCACGCGGTTTTTCACCGTGCTGACGCCCTGGCTGGCGTATTACCTGATTCAGGGCATCGACCAGGTGAGCCGCTGGACGACGCGCCGCGATTTTCTGGCGCAGTGGGTGACGCGGGTGATCGTCCTGGCGCTGGTGGCCACCAACCTGGCCTCGCTGGCAACCTACGATTTCCGCGACCGCTGGAGTCGCATCGACAACGACGAGGCGCGCATGTACGAATGGGGCGCCGCGCAGATCGAGCCGGGGCAGTTGGTGCTGGTGCGCGATCCGTTCGCCTTTTACGTGCTGCATGGAAAACAGGCATTGAGTTACTCGGTCAGCGAGCAGAAATATCAGCCGCCCTATCGGTTGTCGCGCTATCTGCAACAGGGCGGAAAAGTCGACGCAATTCTTTACGCCCGCACGGAAAAACCCGTTGTGGAAAGGGCACTTGACCGCTACCGGTTACAGGTGAAAGAGACGGTGATTCACCCGGCCGGTTGGGCGCTCGCGGTAATTGATAATCGCCCTGAAAATAAATTCTAAGGGACTTCGAATCACAATCCGACATTTAATTTGTGTGAATTGAGGCAATCGTGCGTGATGACGATTGATTTTTGGGGGGTACGATGCCGACGGGATTGAAGCTGCGCGTGGTGACCGACAAGGAAGTTGTCTATCGATTGATCAATCGCTCGTTGACCAACCATGACGACATTTCCCTGTTGGAAGGTTCGTTGGATTTTTCCCAGGTCGCGGGGCTGACGCCGGCGGACCTGCCCGACGTGTTCCTGGTCAGCATGCAGGACAAAAAACAGGAAATGGCCTCGGTCATCCGCATCGCCCACCAGTTGGAGCGGCCGGTGTTCGTCTACACCGACCTGCTGGACGATCCGCGGTACAGCGCTTATCTGAAAAAAGCCGGCGCCTTCGAGGTGCTGGAAAAAACCATGCCGGGCAAGGCGCAGGGCGACGGCTATTTCCGTCATCTGGGCACCAAACTCGCGTCGGTGACCCGCAGCGCTCATACGGTCTGGCGGCAGCGGGAAAAAAGCCGCGATTCCGGCCTGGCTTCGCGCCCGCAGGTACACAAGCTGCCGGCGACCGGAATCGCCTCGCGCGTGGCGGTGGCGGTTTGCCTGGACGGCGGCGACCCGCACCAGTTGATCAAGTTGATCGGCGGGCTCAAGCGCCTGGAAGGCATCGTGCTGCTGATTTGTCACCGCATCCCGGCCGAGAAATTCAAGGCGGCGTTCGATCTGCTCGACGGCGAGATCCCCTATCACCTGGTGCGCGCCAGCACCGGTCTGCAACTGAACGAGAATACGGTCGCGATCGCGCCGCCGTTGCGTCCGTTGACGGCCGGGGCGAATCACAAGACGGTGGTCGGCGAGGAAATCGAGCAGCAAGCCAAGTCCGATTTCTCGCAAATGCTGCGCTCGGTGGCCAAGGAATACGGCAAAAAGAGCGTCGGCGTGATGTTGGGGCAGGATGCCGCTTTCGAATGCGAACACATGGACGAAATCACCGCCGCCGGTTCCGTGATCTTCGTGCAGCTTCCCGACAATCAGCCCGGTGCGCCCCCGACGGGCAACACGCGCATGCTGGCCGGCGCCATGCTGCCTTTTGCCCTGCGCCGCCATCTGGAAAAGCTCCTTGCTTGACACAAACCCACGCTGACGATACAACTTCTTCGCCTCAAATCATCAACCTCCGGGGAGTGCGAAGATGGTCGACGTCAGCAAATTCAAAACGATCTATACCGGTTCGGTGAAAAACCTGCGGCTGAAAAAAGCCGTCACGGCCAACAAGCCCGGCGTGCTGCTGTTCGAGTTCACCGACGACTATTCGATTTTCGATTACGGCAAGATGCCCGACCAAATTCCGCGCAAGGGCGCGACCGCCGCGATCTCCTCGGCTTACTTTTTCGAGCGCGCTTCTTCCGCCGCCGCCTGGAAGGAATTGGCCAAGGCCGATGTGTGGAACACGCTGCGCCAGCCGCAACTGCGCGACGAGTTGCTCAACTCCAAAGCGCTCAAGCTGCTCAAGCGCGCGGGCATGCCGACGCACTACCGCGGCATTCTCAATCACAAAGGGCAGACCGTCACCCTCGACAAGCTCACCGAGCCGTCCAACGTCATCGAGGTCGCCGCGGTGAACATCGTGCATCCGCAGCCGTTGCCCTTCGGCGGCGTTCGCATCTGGAACTACAACCACATTCACTCGGCGATGAAAAACATTCTCGTGCCGCTGGAGTGCGTGTTCCGCTTCGGCATGCCGGAGGGCAGTTCGCTGACCAAGCGCCTGCAGCGCATACCCGATTACCACAAGCAGCTCGGCCTGAACAAAATGCCGCGCGAAGGCCAGATGCTGAGCCGGCCGGTCGTCGAGTACTTCAGCAAGCTCGAGCCCGCCGATCGCTATCTGCCCTACGAATGGGCGCTGAACATCGCCGGCCTGTCCAACGAGCAGTTCCTGACCGTCACGCACTATACGCTGCTGCTGGCGTTGTTCCTCAAGCACGAGTTCGCCAAGGCCAAGGTGACGCTGTGGGACGGCAAGTTCGAATTTCTGCGCACCGACGCGATCACCCTGGGCGACGCGATCACGCCCGACGAGCTGCGCCTCACCATGCGCGGCGTGCAGATTTCCAAGGAGCCGATCCGCCAGTACTACCGCAAGCACGAGCCGAAGTTCGTTGCCGCCATGGACCGCGCCAAGGACATCGCGCAGCAGGTCGACAAGCCGCTGGCCAAGATCGTCGGCGAGGATCTGAAGTGCCCGCCGCCGAAGATGGACCCGAAGTTCCACGCCGCGGTCGCCGACATGTTCATCGGCCTGACCGAAGCGGTGTGCCGCACCGGCCTGTTCGGCGCGACGCCGTCGCTGCCCAAGGTGATGAAGACCTTCGCCGAGTTCGGAATCGCCTGATGGGCTGGCCGCAGGGATTCGATCCGGCCGCGCTCGATTTGTCGATCGACATCGACGGCCAATGGCGGCATCAGGAGGTGACGATCACGCATCCGCGGATCATCGCGCTGCTGTATCTGTCGATGGAAAAGCGGGGCGAGGGGTATTTCATCTGCGCCGACAACCTGTGCGTGCCGGTGCGCATCGCCGATTGTCCGTTCGTCGTGCTCAGCGTGCGGCATTTGGAGATGGGCGTGCAACTGCTGCTCACCGACGGATCGTACGAGTTTCTCGCGCCCGAAACGTTGAGCGTCGACGTGCGCAACGTGCCGCGCTGTCTGGTCAAGGACAAGCTGCACCGCGCCCGCTTTTCGCGGCAGGCGTGGAACCAACTCGCCGAGGCGATTCACCCCGATGGGGAAGAAGGCTACCTGTTGCGCGCCGGGGCGAAAGAGTATCCTATGCGGCTGCTCGACGAGTGATTACGAGCGCACGCGGAAGACGCCGATAATGCCGACGATGCCGAACAGCGCATGCGGCCCCCAGGCGGCCAGCAGCGGCGGCAGCGTTCCCGAGCGGCCCAGCGCCAGCGACAGACCCAGGACGATCCAGTACCCCACGCCGATGATCACCGCCACACCGATGCCGAAGGCGACGCCGCCCGCGCGCCCCGAGCGAATTGCCCAAGGGATGCCCAGCAGCGCCATCACCACGCTGATCAACGCGAAGCTCACCTTGCCGTGCAGATCGACCACATACTTGCGGATGTCGTAGCCTTCGGCGCGCAACTCGTGGACGTAGGCGCGCAACTCGCGGAAGGACATCTGCTCCGGATCGCGCTGGTAGACCTTCAGGTCCTCGGGCGTTTCCGGCAGCGTCAGCGCCAGGTCGGCGAAGGGCGCCTCGGCGGTCAGCGCGCCGTTCGCAAAGGTGCGCCGCGTGCCCCGGTCGGCCACCCACTTGTCGTTGACCCACTGCACCGCGTCGGCGTCCAGCCGCTCCTGGAGGCCGAAGGCGTCGTTGAAGCGGTAGATGGTCACGTTTTCCAGCCGCATCAGTTCCGGCTCGAAACGGCGGATGAAATAGATCGCCCCGGGGCTCTTGTACCACAGGTTGACCTTCTTGATTTTCACGCGCCATTCCTGCTTTTTGATGTGGACCTTCTGCACGTACTTCATTTTCGTGGTCGCGACCGGCACGACGAACTCGTTGATCGCGAACGCCGCGCCCGACAGCAGCACGGCCAGCACGACGATCGGCGCGACGATGCGCGGCACGCCCACGCCGCCGGCTTTCATCGCGGTGATCTCGCTGTTTTTGGACAGCAACGCCAGCGTCAGCAGCGTGCCCAGCAGCACCGACACGGGCACCAGTTGGAAAATGATTGTCGGAATCTTGTAGACGAAGTACAGCAGCACGTGGATCATCTGCGGATCGCTTTTGAAGAAGTTCCCCGCGCGGTCGATGAAGTCGAACAGCAGATAAACCAGGATCAGGCCGAACAGGCAGTAGGCGAACAGCTTGAGGAACTCGGCGGCGATGTAGCGCGTCAGCACCTTCACGAGCGTTCCTCCCCGTCCAGGCCCAGTTTCGCGCGCAACCAGTTGGTCGCGCGTTGCGCGCCGTAGTGTGCGACGTCCAGCAGCCAGATCGGCGATTCGTCCGATTTTTTCTTCAGCAGATACAGACCCAGCGCGACGCCGACGGCCAGGGGCGTCCACATCGCGACGATCGGATGCAGCACGCCTTTCCAGCCGAGGTTTTCGCCCGCGCGAAACAGCAGGTAAAACGCGCACAGCACGATGATGCTGGTCGAAAAGCCGCGGCTGCGGCCCGAGCGTGGCGGACTGACTCCCAGGGGCAGGGCGATCAAGCCGAAGACCACGCAGGCGAAGGGGAAGGCGAAGCGGCGGTGGTATTCGACCCAGGCGCGGCGCATCGCGTAATCGTCGTCGTTGGCGCGCAGTTCGGCGATGTGCGCGCGCAGCTCGGGCATGGTCATTTCCAGGTAGGTGCGCTTAAGCTGATCCTTGCCCATCGCTTCGGCGAGGTCGACCTCGAGGCGATATTGCTTGAAGCGCACGGTTTCGTAGATCGTTTTGTCCTGCGGATCGACGCGGTGGATGGCGCCGTCGAACAGATCCATCGCCAGCGTCGCCTCGCGCGGGCTCTGCCCGAGCTTGCCCCGGCTGGCGGTGACGACCAACGGTTCGCCGGCGGCGCGTTCGTCGGCGAGGAAAATGCCCTCCAGCAGATCCTGCTCGGGCACGACGTGATGCACGTAAAGCGTCATGTCCTTGAACGAATCGTTGAAGACGTGCTCGACCACGCCGATGGTCGCCTTCTCGCGTCCCAGTTCCAGCAGCATGTTGCGGAAGCCCTGCTTGCCCCACGGGTCGCCGACCAGCGCGAGGAAGGCGCAGGCCAGCGAGGCGACCAGGCTCAGCGCGAGCACCGGCGGGTACAACTGCCACAGGCTGATGCCGCCGGCCTTGAGCGCGGTGATTTCGCTGTCCGAGGACATGCGGCTGATCGCCATGAGCACCGCGAGCAGAAAACTCATCGGCACGGTGAAGACGAAAAACGGCGGCAGGATGTACATCAGCAAGCGGCCGACGTCGCCCAGGCCTACGCCGTAACTGACGATCAGTTCGGTGAGTTTGAGAATCTGGAACATCAGCAGGACGAACGTGAAGATCACCAGGCCGATTAAAAACGGCCCGAGCACTTCCATCAGCAGGTAACGAAACAGGGTGCGCTTCATTAGCGGGAATCGTAGTGCATTCGCCCGCGCCGCGAAAGGGGCCGATCAATAATCCGAGACGCCGGCATACTGTTCGAAGCGGGTGTATTCGTCGAGGAAGATCAGTTTGACCGTGCCGGTCGGACCGCTGCGCTGCTTGCCGATGATCAACTCGGCGACGTCGGGTTCTTCGGTGTCCTGGTTGTAGACGACATCGCGGTAAATGAACAGGATCATATCGGCGTCCTGTTCCAACGCGCCGGACTCGCGCAGGTCCGACGGGCGCGGGCGCTTGTCGGGGCGGTTTTCCAATTGGCGGTTGAGCTGCGAGAGGGCCAGCACCGGGCACTTGAGTTCCTTGGCCATCATCTTGAGCGTGCGGCTCATCGTCGAAATTTCGCGCTCGCGGCTGTCGAAGAACCGCGAGGAGCCCAGCAACTGGATGTAGTCGATGACCACCAGGCCCAGCTCGCCCTGTTCCGCGCGCAACCGGCGCGCCTTCGAGCGGATCGAGGTCGTGGTCGTGCCGCCGGAATCGTCGATGAAAAACGGCGCTTCGGCCAGCAGCGCCGCCGCCTCGGCCAGTTTCTGGTATTGATCCTCGGTGGTGTGGCCCTTGAGCACCGAGCCGAGGTTGACGCGCGCCTGCGCGCACAGCAGGCGCAGGCCCAGTTGCGCCGCGCTCATTTCCAGCGAAAAGAGCAGCACCGGCTTTCGCTCGGCGACCGCAATGTTGGTGGCGATGTTCAGGGCCAGCGACGTTTTGCCCATCGCCGGGCGCGCGGCGACGATGATCAGCTCGCCGGGTTTGACGCCGTTGGTTTTGTGATCCAAATCGCTGAAGCCCGTCGAGTAACCGGCCAGCGCGCCGCCCGAGGCCATGCGCTCGTCGACGAAGGCCAGCGAGGCGTGAATGATCTCCTCCAGCGCTTCGTAGGGCGACTGCACCACGTCGCGCGCCACGTCGAAGACCTTCGCCTGGCTCTGGTCGACGATCTGCGCGGTTTCCAGGTCGACGCCCTGGTCGTCCTTGCCCTCGTAGACCATCGCCTGCATTTCGAAGGTGGCGGTGAGCAACCGGCGCAGGGTGGATTTGTCGGCGACGATCCGCGCGTATTGCTCGATGTTCGCGGTGGTGTGCACCTCGTCGAGCAGGCGGTCGATGTACTCCTTGCCGCCGACCTCGTCGAGCCAGTTCTGTTCCTTCAGGTGCTGGCGCAGCGTGATCGGATCGATCGGATCGCCGCGATCGTACAGCGCGGCCATCGAGCGGAACAGCCGTTGATGGGCGGGTTGGTAGAAGTCCTCGGGATCCAGCAGGTCGCGCACCTGGTCGAGCGCCTCGTTGCGCAGCAGGACGCCGCCCAGGACGGCCATTTCGGCTTCCTGGCTATGGGGCGGCACCCGCCGCTCCACGGCGGCGTCGGGCGACTTGGCGACCGGGCGTACCATCCACGCTTCCTTTCGTTGGAGAAGGGGGAAGCGACTATTCGGCGGATTCTTCCGGCGTCTCTTCTTTGGGCTCGTCGTCTTCGAAGCTCACCGGCGAGCTTTCCTGCACGGGCGTAGCGGCAGGCGCGGGCGGCGCGACTTCGTCGGACTCTTCCGCTTTGACCCACACTTTGACTTCGCTGGTGATTTCAGCATGCACTTTAACCGGCACGGTGAACAGGCCGGTGGTGCGGATCGGGTCGACCAGCACGATCTTGCGCTTGTCGATGTCCAACCCGGCTTCGGCCAGCTTCTCGGCGATCATCGCCGCGGTCACCGAACCGTACAGACAGATCGGAAGAGCGTCGTGTAGGGAAAGAGTGTAGATCTCGGTG
>CALBTQ010000696.1 GCA_937967875.1 uncultured Pseudomonadota bacterium | reverse complement strand
AGGAAATCGCCTTGCCCTTCGCGCCCGACGTGGTCTTTACCCATCACGGCGGCGATTTGAACGTCGATCATCGTTACGTGCACGAGGCGGTGATGTCATGTTTCCGCCCCTTGCCCGCGCGCCCGCGGCCGCTGTTGCTGGCCGTGGAGGTCGCCTCGAGCACCGGGTGGGCCGCGCCGACGCCCGATCGCTTGTTTCAGCCGAATTTCTTCTCCGAGGTCACGGCGACCTTGGAGCGTAAAATTCAGGCGATGGCCGCCTACCGCACCGAAGCGCAGGCCTGGCCGCATCCGCGTTCGTCCGAAGCGATCCGCGCCTGGGCGCAGCGATGGGGCAGTATGGTCGGCGTGGAGGCCGCGGAGCCGTTTATGGTGTTGCGCGGATTTTTTGACTAACCGAAAAATCGGTGTTTTCTCATAGATTTTCTTATGCTTTAATGCGCCGCGAACAATGAATCCGGCAACTTAATCCAAACGACGGCGCACGGCGGTGTTTGCCGATCAGGCAACATGGCATTTCCGCCGAGGCACGAAGCCGTACACGCGGGAGAGGCAAGTGAACCGGTTGACCCGTCCTTTCATCAAATGGGCGCTGATTCTCATCATCTTCGCCACGGCGCAACCCTGGGCGTTGCCGACGTTGTCCTGGGCGCAGCAAAACGATGGCGATCAACGCACATCCTCGTTGCCGATTCCCTCATTGAACACCGATCTGAGCGGGCAGGGCGCCGAAGCCTTGCAGGAAAGCATGCGCGAGGGCCTGATGAGCGCCGAGGCGGATGTCGCCTTCGCCGGGCCGGTCGATCCGCAGCAATACATCGTGGGCGTGGGTGATCGCTTCGTCCTGCATTTCTGGGGCGAAAAGAACGAATCGGTTCCCTTGATCGTTTCGCCGGAAGGCTTTCTGTTCGTGCCCAATATCGGCACGGTCCGCGTGGCCGATAAATCGCTGGCGCAGGTCAAAGCCGAGGTCGGCGAAAAAGTGCGGCGCATCTATCGCAACCTGAGCTTCGAGCTGTTTTTGCAGACGCCGCGCAAATTCAAAGTGCAGGTCATCGGGCTGGTGAAAAATCCCGGCGCCTATGTGGCCGATCCGACGATCCGCCTCGCGGAAATTTTGCGCCAAGCCGGCGGCTTCGTCCAACGCGGAAGCGAGCGCCGCATCGAGATCCGTCATCGTGACGGCACGCGCGACTTCGGCGATCTGATCCGCTGGCGCCGCACCGGCGAGGATGTGAAAAATCCGACCCTGCGCGACGGCGATGTCATTCTCGTGCCGCCCATCGAAACGCTGGTGCGTCTGCACGGCACGACCGTCAAACGCGGCGCGTACGAACTGCTGGACGGCGAAGACCTGCACGACGTCGTGTTCTGGCTCGGCTTGGGCCTGACCTCCGAAACCAGTTTTCAGGACGAAGCGCAGATCGTGCGCATCGGCGACGACGAGCGCCGGCGGGTGATCGTTTTCGATCTGGCCAAACTTCGGGAAGATCGCGCCTACGCGCGTAGTTTCGACCTGCACGACGGCGATATCGTCAGCATTCCCTCGATCGCGCTGATTCAAAATGTGGTGCTGGTGCGCGGCGCGATTTTCGGCGTCGGCGCCGAGAGCCTGGCCAAGCGCAGCCGCACGGAGACCGAAGGTCCCTTGCTGGAAACGACCGACACCTTCGAACTGCGCGAAGGCGAGAAAGTTTACGACGTGCTGCAGAAAACCGGCGGCGTCACGCCCTGGGCCGATCTGGCCAACTGCTACATCGAGCGTTCGGTCGCCGGCCGGGCGGAGTCGCAGATCATCAACATCGATTTGAACAAGATGCTCATCGCCCGCGACTTTTCCGACAACATTCCGCTGATGCCGGGCGATATCCTGAACATCCCCAGCAAGATCGATCGCGTGTTCGTCGTCGGCGAAGTCGCCGTGCGTGGGCCGCAGGAATACCTCGCCAACCATCCGGCGCACGAGTACATCGGCCGGGCGGGCGGTCCGACCGCGCGCGCGTCGATGTGGCGCGCCAAGGTCATCCGGCGCAACGGGACCGAACTGGATTACGATCCGCAGATGGTGATTCAACCGGGCGACACCATCCTCGTGCCGGAAACGCGCATGAAGTGGTGGCAGGACTATTGGACGATCTTGATCGGCGCGGCCACGCTGGCGCTGGCCGGTTTCACTGCGTACAACACGAGCAAATAGGTGGCGACGATGGCAGGTTTAAGGGAAATCCGGCGGACGCTCGGCGGCAACCGGCAATGGATCATCCGCGTTACCTTGCTCGTCACCGCGCTCTCGATGCTGTTGTGGCTCGTGCGGCCGACCACCTACCGCGCCGAAACGACGCTGATGCCCATCGAGGAAGACCAGGGGATGATGGGCATGGTTTCGGGCATGCTCAGCTCGACCGGCCTGGGCGGATTGATGCGGCAGATCGGCGGCAACACGGCCGTCGACCGGCTCAAGAACATGCTCAACAGCCGCACGCTGGCCGAGATGGTCCTCGACGAGGGGCAATTGCCGCCGCTGATTCATTCGCGCAAATGGGACAAGGAAAAAGGCGACTGGAAAAATCCCCAGCGACCGCCGAGTCGGCAGGAAACCGTCAAGTGGTTCCGCAACGACGTGGTCACCGTCTGGGAAAGCGAAATGGGCTTACTGCACGTAACGGTCACCTGGCCGGGTACGGCGGCAAAAACGGCGGAAATCGCCAACCTGATTCCGCAATCGTTGGAAGCGTTCATCAATGAAACCAGCGTGTCGGTCGCGCGCAAAAATCGCGAATTCATCGGCGAGCGGCTGGACCGGGCGAAGACCGATCTGACCGCCAATGAAGAGGCGTTCCGCGAGTTCCAGGAAGCGAACAAAATTTACAGCTTCGACGCGCAGGCGGAAACGGCGATGCAGACGGTCGCCCAATTGCAGGGGCAGTTGATCGCCAAGGACGTCGAACTGGGCATGCTGCGGCGCTTCACCACCGGCGACAATCCGCGCGTGCGTTTGCTGCGCGGGGAGATCGCCGAGCTGCGTCGCCAGATCGAAAAGCTGGAGGGAAAGCAGCCGGCCGACCCCAGTTCGTTCTTCCCCGCCTTGGCCGACGCGCCGACCTTGGGCGTGCAGTACATCCGCCTCAAGCGCGATTTGCTGATTGCGGAAAAGGTTTTCGAACTGCTGACGCAGCAATTCGAGCTGGCGAAAATCGAAGAGGCGCGCCGGCGCACGTTGTTTCAGGTGATCGACCGGGCCGACGTGCCCGAGAAACGGCACAGTCCGCTGTGGTGGACCCATCTGTTCGGCGGCCTGGCGCTGGGATTTTTCGGCGCGTTGGGCGCCTTGTTGTTCGGGCCGGCGGTCATGAATTTTCTGCAGGATGCGCGCCGGCCGAACGCGACGCAAGCCTCAGCCAACATGGAAAAACGGAACGATTGACGTGGAACCGAAACTCGCGTTTTGCGCTGAATACAAGTATCCGCCGGAATTGACCGACCTGCTGCTACGCATCGTGCAGGCGGCCGACGGCAAGGTCGTGCGCAGCCTGATTCTGTTGGGCAGCACCTCGCGCGGGGAGTTTTCCTGGCACAGTCGCGACGGACGCTTTCTGCCTTTGTCCGACATCGAATTGCTGGTGGTGACGCACGATCATTTCTCGAGTCGCAAGCAGCGCGACATGATGCGCCGGTGGGAGGAGATCGAAACGAGCACCGGCGTGGATTCGCCGTCGTTTCATTTGGACTGTTCCTTTTTGAATTTGCGCAAACTGCGCGCGCTGCCGACGATCTTCCGCACGTTCGAAACCAAGGTGACCGGCAAAGTGATCGCCGGCGAAAACCTGTTGTCGGAAATTCCGGACGTTTCGCTGGAAACCATCGACTGGCGCGATCTGAACGAAATTCTCATTTGGCGCCTGTGGTCGATGTGGCTGTACATGCCGTTGCAGTTCATCGACCGGCGCGGCGAACTGCCGCCCGATCTGGACCGCGCCTTCGCCTACGTCATCGCCCGCAACCTGCTGGACCTGCCGTCGTGGTTGCTCCCGCGCGCCGGCTACCTGCTTGCCGGGTTCGGCCCGCGCCTGCGCAAGATGACCGAAATCTGCGACGAGCTGCCGTTGTGCAAGCAAATGAAAGGCGAACTGTTGCCGCTGCTGGACCGTTGTTACGCGATCAAGATGGGTCGCGAGGAGCCGCAGGGCGCGCTCGCCTTGTATCGTCAGGCGTGTCGGGCCTTTCGCTTGTGCTGGCGCGAACTGGCCGGCGGACAGCCCGCCGACGATCACGAACGGCCGATCAAACGCAACAGCCGCAAGCTGTTCGTCGACTGGCACTGGCGGCGCAAAGGGCACGAGGTGCGCACCATTTTAAAAAACCTGGATCACCTGTGGCTCGGCCACTCCATGCTTTGGATGACGCGCCCCAAATACGGCCCGATGCTCAACCTGCTCATCCGCGTGCACCAGGCGGTCGAACAGCACCTGGATCGCAACGAGGACGAGGCCGCCGACGACCTCGAAGCCGCCTATAAACACCTGCGCGGTTTCGCGCTGCACGACAGCGTGATTCCCGGTTGGTCGGCGCTCTTGTTCGCCGACAAGGTCGCCAACCTGCGCCGTGTGTTTTTACATTTCATGTACGACTACTTTCCCTCGGTGGCGGCGAAAAAGGATTATCTGGAGAATCTTCTGTGAGCGCGCCCCGGCCGGCGCTAATCGTTTTTCTCGACAGCTTGCCGCACCGTATCGTCCCGGAGATGCCTTTCCTCTCGTCGCTGCCGTACGGCCCGTTGCGCCCCGGCTTCGGCTATTCGATGAATATCAAGGCCGAACTGTTCGCCGGGCTGACGCCGGAAAAATTGGGCGTGCTCGGTTCGTGGAATCCCACGCGGCGCGCGCCGTTGGCGCATCGCCTGCTGGGTTGGTTGGCGCCGCTGGACAACTTCGCCTTTACCGCGCGCTGGCTGCGGCGGCTGGGCAATCGCGCATTTCGCCGCCCGTTGGCCTGGGTGCCGTTTCGTCTGCTCAAGTACTTCGCGCACTACGAGGTGAACGCGTACCAGCGCGAGTTTCCGCACCCGACGATTTTGCAGACGCCCGGCGCGCAGCGGTTGTTGTATCGCGATTTTCCGCCCGGACCGCAACGCGACGAGGCGTTGTTCGCGACGGCGGCCGCGCGGGTGGACCGGGTCGAGTCGTTGCTGTTCGTCGCCAGCGCCGACCTGGATCACACGGGGCATCTGCACGGCGTGGGCGCGCCGGCGTACATGGAGAAAATAGTCGCCCTCGACGCCGCGCTGGCCCGGTTGGTCGAAACGTGGCGCGCGCGTTTCGCCGACGCACCGGTCGTCGTGCTGTCGGACCACGGCATGTCGAACGTGACCGCGGGCGGCGACCTGGCGATCGATCGGGGTGTCGGACCGATGCGCCCCGACCGTTATCTGGCTTCGCTGGATGCGACGATGGCGCGCTTCTGGTTTCGCGACGCGACGCTGCACGATGAAATCGCCGCCTATCTCGCCGAGCAGCCGCACGTCACGGTGCTCAACGAGGCGCAGCGCGCGGCGTTCGGTTTGCGCGCCGAACATCTCGGCGAGTTGATTGCGCTGCTCGACGAGGGGCGCGTGGTGTGCCCCAGTTTTTATTTCCGCGAGCCGCCGGCGGGCATGCACGGCTATCACCCGGACGCGCCGGGGCAGACCGCCGTGTTCGCCGCGCTCAATGCGCCCACGCCGTTGCCGCCAAGCGTCGGCGAGGTCTTTCCCTATTTGCAGGCGTTGTTGGGGCCGGGGAGCGACGGATGATTCGCCGCCACCGACAGGCGTTGTTCGCCGTGCTCGATCGCGGCGTGGCCGCCACCGCCGGGCTGATGGTCATCTTCGCGCTGACCCGCTTGCTGGGCGCGAAGTTGTACGGCGTGTTCGTGCTGGCCGAGACGATTCAGATTCTGCTGGCGCTGGCGATCGAGCAATCGCCGGGGCAGGCGCTGATTTTCCTGACCGCGAACAAGGACGACGAAAACGCGTTCAACGACGCCCTGCGTTCGGTGCTCTGGGTCAAGCTGCTGACCTTCCTCGCGCTGTATGCGCTGCTGGAACTTGTCGCGCCGTGGATCGCCGCCGCCTTCGACGAACCGCAGTTGACCGCGTTGCTGCGCCTTTTGCCGCTGAGCACGGCGGGCCTGATTTTACTGGGCACCGCCAACCAGGTGCTGACCGTGCGCCAACGGTTGCAGCTCGTCGCGCGCAACGACGCGTTGATGTTCGCCTGCCTCGCTTTTTTCTTCGCCGGCGGCTGGCTGCTGGGGCTGATCGACTCGCCGCTGAGCGGCATGATCGCGCTGGTGCTCGGCCGGCTGGCCGCGGGCGCGTTGGCGACGCTGAGCGTTTTACCCGTGTGGCGCAACGCGCTGTGGGGCGTGCGCGCGACGCACGTGCAAGAGGCGCTGCGTTTCGGCGTGCTGAGCCTGGCCAACACGCTGGGCGTGTTCGTTTACACCAAGGCCGACATCCTGCTGCTGGGATTGCTGGCGAGCAAAGCCTCGGTCGGCGTGTACGGCGCTTGCGTGGCCGCGCTGGCTTACTACCGCGTGGTGGCCGACGCGATGAACCTGATCGTCTTTCCGCGCATCGCCGCACGGCGCGAGCAGGCGCCGGAGACCGTGCGGCGGTCGGTCGGCAAGCTGTACGCGGGCGGCGTCGCCTTCGGCGTGGCGATGGGTCTGCCGGCCAGTCTGGCGATCTTTTATTATCACGAAACCCTGTTGCGGCTGGTTTTCGGCGAAGAGTACGTCGCCGGCGCGGCCGTGTTGATCGTCTTCGGCGTGTGGGGTTTGCTGCTGCCGTTTTACCGGTTGGCCGGTTCGGTGCTCAACGGGTTGGGGCATCCGGGCGACAACGCGAAAACCACGCTGCTGGTCGGCGCGATCAACGTGGCGCTGAACGTGCCGTTGATTCTCTGGCTGGATATGTTCGGCGCGGCGCTGGCCAGCATCGCGTCCAACGTGATCGGCATGACGCTGCTCGTGCGGCACGTCGTGCGCCGGACGACTCACTCGTAGTGCAGCGCTTCGATGGGATCCAGTTGCGCGGCTTTGCGCGCCGGGTAGACGCCGAAGAAAATGCCCACGCCCACGGAAAAACCGACCGCCAACACGATCGAGCTCAGCGAAAAAGCGATGGGCAGCGCGTCGGTGAGCCGTCCCACCAACATTAAAAGACCCACCGCCAACGCGATGCCGATGACGCCGCCCAGGGCCGAGAGCGTCATCGCCTCGATGAGAAACTGGCGCGAGATGTCGCGGTTGCGCGCGCCCAGGGCTTTGCGCACGCCGATCTCCCGCGTGCGTTCGCGCACCGAGACGAGCATGATGTTCATGATGCCGATGCCGCCCACGAGCAGGGAGATCGCCGCGATGCCGATGGCGGCGAAGAAGATCGAACCGGTCAGGCTGTTGTAGCTGCGCATCAGGCTGTCGCGCGTGACCAGCTCGAAGTCGTCCTCCTGGGTCAGCTTGAGTTTATGGCGTACGCGCATCAGGGCGCGCACTTCGTCCATGGCGCGGGCGAGCGGCACGCCTTCCTTGGCCTTGAGCATGATCTCCAATTGATCGCGGATGTCCCATTTGCGCAGGTAGGCGCCCAGTGGGATGGCGACGAAGTTGTCGCGGCTCTGCCCGAAGATCGAACCGAGGTGCTCGACCACGCCGATCACCCGGTAGCGGTCGGCGCGCACGCGGATGGTGCGGCCGATCGGCGAGCCGTAGGGGAAGAGGCGTTCGACGACGTCCCAGCCCAGCACGGCCACGCGTGTGCCGGACATGGCTTCGCGCGGAGTGAAGTTGCGGCCCATGTCCAAGGTCATGCCGGAGACGGGAATGTAGTTGTCGGTCGTCGCGGCGATGCCTACGGTGGGGTCGGTTTTGTTGCCGCTGCCGCGCACGGTTTCGCCCCACCACTGGTAGACCAACGGGCTGACGATCTCCAGCGAATGGCAGTTCTTGCGGAT
The DNA here is from genome assembly GCA_937967875.1 of uncultured Pseudomonadota bacterium. Taxonomy (GTDB): domain Bacteria; phylum Lernaellota; class Lernaellaia; order Lernaellales; family Lernaellaceae; genus CALBTQ01. The sequence goes on along the minus strand of CALBTQ010000696.1, from coordinate 950 downwards.
CGCATCGGCGTCTTCGAGCGTCAGGTCGGCGCGCCGACGGTATTTTCCGTGGTCGAAGGTGATCACGATCGCCGGGTATTTTTGCAGGGTGAACACGTTCGAGCCGAAGCGGTTGAATTCCTTGGCCACGATCGAATTGATGCCGCCGACGACCGTCATCATCGCGATGACCGTCGCCACGCCGATGATGATGCCCAGGCTGGTCAGGCCCGCGCGCAGCTTGTTGGCGGCGATGGCGCGCATGGCGACCTTGATGTTTTCCCACAGGCTGATTTTGCGATGCACTTTCGGATTACTCATGCTGCAACGCCTCGATGGGATTTTTCCGCGCCGCCGCCCGCGCGGGGAACAACCCGAAGAAGATGCCGACCGCGCAGGAGAAGCCGACGCCCAGCAGCACGCTCCAGCCTTCCACCGAGGCGGAAAGGGGCGTGAGTTTGGCGACGAGTTTCGCCAGCGCCGCGCCGAGGGCCACGCCGAACACGCCGCCGATGCCCGCGATGATCGCCGCTTCGAGCAGGAACTGGACGAGGATCCAGCGCCGGCGCGCCCCCAGGGCTTTGCGGATGCCGATCTCCTTGGTGCGTTCGGTGACCGAGACGAGCATGATGTTCATGATGCCGATGCCGCCCACGAGCAAGGCGATAGCGGCCACGGCGATCATCGCCGCGTACAACCCGCCGGTCAGTTTGTCGTACATGCTCTTGAGCGCGTCGATCTGATTGATCGAAAAGTTGTCCGGCTTGTCCAGCGGCAGCTTGCGCACGCGACGCAGGATGCCGGTCAGCTCGTCGATCGCCGCGTCGATCCGCGTCGGATCGGCCACGCGTACGATGATCGCAAATCCCTGGTGGCGGCCGGAGAACAGGCCGGTAAAGGTGTTGAAGGGAATCAGCACGAAATTAGATCGGAAGAGCACACGTCTGAACTCCAGTCACCGAATACGATCT
>CALBTQ010000695.1 GCA_937967875.1 uncultured Pseudomonadota bacterium | reverse complement strand
TCGTATTCGGTGACTGGAGTTCAGACGTGTGCTCTTCCGATCTTTCTACCGGATTTAAGAGAGAAAGTCCAGAAAGTTTTGACTCAGCACTCGACTGGACACCAACATGGCCGCCTGCAACGCTTGTTCTTGCTGCGCAAAGCGTGTGCTGTACTCCACTGTGTCGACATCCTCCACATCCGATAGAATCGCCGTTGCCGCCTCTTCCAACGCGGCCACATCGTCGACCGCGATATCGATTCGGTTGGATTTCGTGCCGTTTTCCGCCTGCCGATTCAGGATCTGATTCAGCGCGTCGTTGAGCAAAGGCAACTGATTGGCGATCAATGTTTGGTCCCCGGCGGCGATCGCATCGCGCGTGTCGATCAGCGTCTGAATCACGTCGGTGCCGCCTTGGAAAACATAGTCCCCCGTCATGTTGACCGTTAAATATTGCCCATCGGCGATTTCCATGTCGATTTCCTCGCCGCTGAGCCCGCCCGAGTAAACGCCCAGATCGTCAAACGGCTGGGTTTGCGTACTGTATCCGGAAAATATGTAGCGATCTCCGTACTTCATATTGGCGTTTCTGACGACTTCGGCAATGATTCCGTCAAGTTCTGTCGCGGCGGAGGCGTATTCGTCCGCGCCGGAGGTGCCGCCGTTGATGTCGGTGGTCAGCTCGATCGCCCGTTGTAGCCGATCGACGACATTGCCCAGCGCCAGGTCGGTCTGTTCGATGAATCCTTCCGCCTGACTGAGGCTGCGTTCGAGCTGCGAGAGAGCGGAGAGCGTCTTTTTCACGTTCAGCGAACGAGCCGAGCCGACCGGGTCGTCGGAGGGACGGTTGATGCGCCGGCCGGTGAGCAAAGCCTCTTCCAGCTTCAGGTATTCGCTTTGATTCTGGCTGATATACCTGGTGGTGTTGCCGAAAATGACGTTGTTGGTAATGCGCATCCGAACCTCCTAACTATCCCTATCGGAAACCCAACCGTAAAGTTAAGGTTTCTTTCCGCTACTCGATCGAGTTGAGCACATCGATCATCTGACTGGCCGCGTTGAGCATCCGCGCCGCCGCCTGATACGCTTGCTGGAAGCGGATCAAATTGGCCATTTCCTCTTCGATGGCCACGCCGCTGATGCTCTCGCGCACGTTGTACAACTGCAAATTGACCGCCTCGGCGTGCGTATAGGCCAATTCGGCGTTTCGCGCCTCCGAACCGACCTTGCTGACCATCGAGCTGAAGTAATCCTGGAACGTCGCCGAACCGCCGTTCATGGTCAATTCGTCGCTCAGGGCATTGATTTGATTGGCGATCTGGTTGTCGCCCACGCTGCCGGTCAACGAAGCGGCAATGTTGTCGGCGCTGGTTTCGATCGCCGCATCCAACTCGATGCTGCCCGCCGCACCGTCTGCCGAAGCCAGCGTAGCGAAGAAATTGACGCCGCTGGCGCCCGACAGATTGAAGCCGGTGGTATGCAGGGCGTTGACCTCTTGAACGATGGTGTAAGCCAGTTCGTCGAGCTTATCCCTCATTTCACCGATGTACTCATCGCGAATGGCTATATGCCCGGCGATTTCGCCGCCTTCCATCTTGTCGGTCAAATCGAATTCCTGCCCGCCGCTGGATACCGCCACGACATCGTAATAGCCGTAATTGGCCGCGTCGGCACGCAATTCTAGATGGTTGACCGTTTCAGACTCGACCAGCGGCAAGCCGCCGCTGACGGTGATCGTCACCATCCCGGTTTCGTCCTCGAAGTAGTTGTAATCGAGCAACGTCGACAGTTCCTGCATCATCTGCTGGCGTTCCGATCGATAATCGCTGGCCGTGGTTCCGGCCAATTCCGCCTGGCGAATCAGAACGTTCAATTCGGCAATCGAATCCAGTTTGGCGTTGGCGTCCTCGAGGATATAGGAAATTTCCGTATTCGCCGCGTCCGCCAGATCCTTCAACCGCGTATTGGCGGAGTGGAATTCATTGATCAGAATGTTGGCCGTGCCACGCAGGGATTCGCGCGCCGAACTGCTTTCCGGATTGCTCGCCAGATCGCTCCAGGCGTTCCAGAAATCGCTCATCACCGCCGACAGGCCTTCGGCGTCGTTCGACTCGTTGAAGACCTCTTGCACCTGATTCAAGCCGGTCGCCTTCACCGACAGGTATCCCAAATCCTGGTAGCTCATCGTCAGGTTGTAGGCGATGAAACGATCCTCGACATTTGAAATCGAATCCAGATCCACGCCCATGCCCAGCAGCAAGCCGCTGTCCTCGCGCGGAATGGCGGGCGACATCACCGCTTGCTGGCGCGAGTAGCCGACGGTGTTCATGTTGGCGACGTTGTGGCTGACCACGCTCATCGCCGTCTGATTCGCATTGAGCGAAGCCACGGAAATGCGCATGATATCGAGAATGCCCATTTTACACCCTCCTGCCGGCGACTTTGACCGATTCGCGGCGCGCTTTCACCTGCCCGGCTTCTTCATAGGTCGTGGGCTCTTCGATCGTGCGCTGAATCAGTCCACGCAGCCCCTGCAGCATGCGCAACGAGGATTCGGCCAGTTGCGTGTTGCCGTCGACCTTCTTGCGCATTTCGCCGGTCAGTCGTTTGAAGGTATCGCGCGTTTTGAGCAGGATCTGGGCCTGTGATTCCGGCGCGAAGCGGGCCAATTCCTTGAGCGTCGCTTTATCGGGCGGAAGGTTGAAACGTTTGATCAACGCCACCAGCAGGTCCAGCCGCGCCTGTTCGAGGATCTTCAAGCGCAGCTCGAGGGTCTGTTTGGCTTTGGTGATCTTTTCCAGGGATTGGGCATCGAAATCGATCAGGGGTTTGGTCTCGGCGTTTAACAGGTCACGCAACTCCTGAAAGACGGCAAGCTCCTTCTGCAGGATCGAGATCAACTCTTGATATTGCTTGTCCATTTCGGTCACCCTTTCCTGCCTGCCCTACCCTGAACAGGCCTGTCGATGGAAAGGATGTCAGCGGTACAGGGATTCGATCAACGAGCTGGTCAGCAGCGATTCGGCCACCTGATCGGCCGGGCGATCGTACGTTCCGGCGTCCACTTCGGCCTTGATGCGCTCCACCACGTCCATCCGAACATCGGGAACGTTCTGGATCTCTTTTTCAAGCTGCTGAATGTTGAGGGCTTCTTTCGAGATCGATACTTTTTCAGCGGGAACCGGCGTCGCAGCCGTGACCGCCCCTTTCGGCGTGGCCAGCGAATCGCGCTGAGCCTGTACGGCTTTAGGGTCTAGCTGAATAATGGGCCGGTCATTTTGGACTTTCATAAAAGTCCTCCTTCTTGGGTCATCATCACGATGTCTTCATCGGCTATTCCAACCGATCTCTTTAGCCCTTTTTTACTTCTTTCCCCGGCGCGGATCAACCGCGTCATTTGCACCGCTAACATGCTCCTTTCTATCGCATTAATCAACACTTTTCGAATCCTACTCAATTACAGTCGTCACTTCAAATCGGTAATTTTGTAATGCCGAATTAACTTCGTCGTCCTGATTGCTCCGGTAGGCTTGCGCAGCCTGGTCCATTGCATTTTTCAATTCCGGCTTGTCGCGCGTCAGCCAATCGAAGATCTGCTTGCCCAAACCGAAGTCATGCCGTTTGGACATCTGGGAGGAGACTTCCTGATCGAACATCGACTGATAGATTTTCGCGTCGTTGCCTTCGCCGAACAGTCCCGAGTTCATCGTCGTTTTACGCATGGTCGAGAGCATGGTGTACAGGAAAATCTCCTCGAATCCCTCGGCCACCTCCCAATACTGTCGGGCCTGGTCCTTCCCCTCGGCCTTATCGGCGACCGCCAGCTCGCCCTGCAAGGCGAGCGAGCGTTCCTGCGTCGGCAGGGAGCGGAAGGATTCGTTGTCGATGGCCGTCACCAGACTCACTTGCGTCTCCTACATGATCTCCAGTTGGGCCTGCAAAGCCCCGGCTGCTTTGATTGCTTGCAAAATCGCTACCAAGTCGCGCGGGGTCACGCCAATGGCATTGAGCGCCATAACCACATCGCCGATCGAGGTCTGCGCGGGCATAACGAACAGGCGCGCTTCCTCCTCGCTGGCGGCCACACCCTTCTGCTGCCCGACGACCGTCTGACCGCCCGACAATGCGCCGGGCTGGCTGATGACCGGCGATGAGGTGATCTGAATGCGCAGGTTGCCGTGCGAAATGGCCACCGGATCGATGCGCACGTCCGCGCCCATCACGACCGTGCCGGTGCGTTCGTTGACGACGACCTTGGCGATGCGCGAGGGCTGCACATCGAGCGATTCGATGCGCGCCATCAGTTGCGGCACCTGATTTTTATAGGCCTCGGGAACCTCGACCTTCACCGTCCGGCTGTCGATCGCCGTGGCCGGCTCGCCGCCCAGTTCGTCGTTGATCGCCTGCGCGGCCCGCGTCGCGGTGGTGAAATCTTGCTGATCCAACGCGATGGTAACAGTCGATAAGTCTTTGATACGGAAAGGAATTTCACGTTCAACCAACGCGCCGGAGGGAATCTGCCCCACGGTCGGATGGTTCTTGGTCACACCCTCTTCCGAGTCGCCGGCCGAGAATCCGCCGATCGACACCGGCCCTTGCGCCACGGCGTACACCTGTCCGTCGGGTCCCTTGAGCGGGGTCATGATCAACATGCCGCCCTGCAGGCTTTTCGCATCGCCGATCGAGGAGCAAGCCACGTCGAGCTTCATCCCCTGGCGGGAGAAAGCGGGCAGACTGGCCGTGACCATCACCGCGGCAACGTTGCCGCTTTTAATGTCGCGCTGGTCGACCTTCACGCCCATCGCCGTCAGCATGTTCATGATGCTCACGGTCGTCGAGCGCATCGAGTTGCCGTCGCCGGTCTTGTTCAGACCCACGACCAGGCCGTAGCCGACCAGTTGGTTGGGACGTACGCCGCCGAAGGTGGCGATGTCTTTGATCTTGGCGGCATGGGCCGGGGCGGCAAAGATTGCCACCACCAGAGCCGCCGCAATGAGCCAAAATTGCCGGATCCGCATTTTCCGCCTCCCTCGTCAGAAGGGCCACACGTTGTCGAGCACCCGCGTGAGCCAGCCGGCTTTCTGCTTGTCGGCGATTACGCCGATGCCGTCGTATGTGATGCGCGCATCGACGATCCGCGTGCTTTCGATCGTGTTTTCGTTGTCGATGTCCTCGGGCCGCACGATGCCGGTCAGCGTGATGACCTGGTCCTCGCCGTTGACCTTGATCATCCGCTTGCCGTTGACGCGCATGTTGCCGTTGGCGAAGGTCTCGACGATCGTACAACTGATGGTCGCCACGACCTTGGTGCTGCGCGTGGTCTCGCCGTCGCCGGTAAAGCTGTTGGCGGTTTTCGCGCCGACCAGAGTGTCCAGGTTCATGTTCGGATTCGAGCGAGCCAGCGACTGCTCCATGCCGAACATACCGCTTACACCCATGCCGATGGTGCTGTCGCGGCTGGTCTTGGTGTTCGCCTTGCCGGTGGCCGAGGCGTCTTCCACGATGCTCACGGTGATAATGTCGTTGATGCGGCCGGCGCGATGGTCGGCCGCCAGGTTGCGGCCCATGCTGCCGGGCCACAGGCTGGCCTGCCCTTCGACCGCCGGTTGATCCTGCGGCTGATAGGGCTGGGCGAAATCGAGCACTTGATAGCCTTGCACCGGCTGCGTCGCCGCCGGTTTGGTCGTCGCGCAACCGGCCAACAACGCCGCCAACGCCACGATCGTCAACAAAAACCACTTGGGGTGTGACATCTTCGTCCCCCTTCTAAAAGATGACCTGCACGGTCGTCGCATTGACGACCCGCGCATGAATCTGTTTTTTGCTTTGCAGATTGTCGACCTTGATCACTTCGCCCACGATGCCGTCTTCGCGCGCCAGAGCGTAGGTGGAGACCATTATTCCGCCGCGTTCGACGATCAGCGTGACCACGTCGCCGCGCCGCACCAGGGGCGTCGGGCTGATATTGGCCTCGGTGAGAACCTCGCCCTCGCGAATCGCCCGCGACGCCTGCGCGCCGATCAGTTGCCCGCGCTCGACGATCGCCCGCGATTTAACCGACGCCAGATCGACCTGTTTTTCACGCAAGTCGATCTCGGCCAGCACTACGCCCCGTGCGATCTTGTGCGCGGCCACGTACACGGTCTGCATCACGTGCACCTCGACGCTGAAAGAGCCCTGCGCCACCTTGCGCCCCGCGATGCGGTATTCGATTTGATAGGTGTGCCGCCCGGCCAGCGGACGATCGGCCAGGTGAATCAAATGCGCGCTGACCGACCCGGGCTCGTGGTTCAATGCCTGGTGCCGGCGAACGACTTCGATCGTGTACTCGCTTTCGGCCCAGGGCGCTTTGGAGCGGATGTACGCTTCGATCGCCTCTTCACCGATCGTCGGATCGATCTGCTGCCCCGGTCGCCGTAGGACGACCTGCGCCGGTACGCGCACCTCGCTCAATCCCGCCGCCTGCAGCCGATGGCTCACATAGGCGGCCGACAGCGTCCGCGACCGACCTGGGTCCGGCGCTTGGCTGACGAATGTCTCGGCCCAGGCGGGCGAAGCGGCGGCGCCTTCATCGTCGCGCACCAGATCGCCCAGCAGGACGCGCTCGCCGGTCACGGTCACCTCGGCCGGCACATACCACCCGGCCCAAGCGACCGGCGACAAGACCAGCCACAGGATGAGGTTAATGAAGAGGATGCGCGTCGCTTTCATCATCTCTTACCTGGCCACCGCTCCGGCCGCCTGCAGCATCGCGTCGGCGGTGGTGATGACCTTCGAGCTGATTTCATACGCGCGCTGGCCGACGATCATGTTGACCATTTCCTCGACCAGGTTGACGTTGCTCATTTCGATGAAACCCTGCGCCAACGTGCCGAAGCCCTCATCGCCGGCGGTGCCCAGCGTGGCGTCGCCCGACGAGGAGGTCGGATACAGCAGGTTGCGGCCCATCGAACGCAAGCCCGAGGGGTTGGTGAAGCGCGCCAATTGCAGGGTGCCGATTTCCTCTTCCTCGGTCTGGCCCGGCCGGATGACGCTCACCGTGCCGTCCTGGCCGATGGTGACGCTGGTCGCATCGGAAGGAATGGACACTTCCGGCTGCACCAGGTAACCGTCGGGCGTGGTCAGCGCTCCATCGGCGTTGCGGCGGAAATTGCCCGCACGCGTGTAAGCCAGTTCGCCGTTGGGCAACTGCACCTGGAAGAAGCCGTCGCCTTCGATGGCCACGTCCAGTTCGTTTTGCGTCTGTTCCAAATCGCCCGCCTGGTAGATCGCCTGGATCTGGCTGGTGCGCACGCCCAAGCCGAGTTGAATGCCGCCCGGCGACGGTTGGCCGGTCGCATTGGGCGTGCCCGGCGCCCTCATGGTCTGATACAGCAGATCCTGGAAGTCGGCCCGCGAACGTTTGAAACCGATGGTGTTCACATTGGCCAGGTTGTTGGAAATGACATCGATCTTGAGCTGTTGCGCCCCCATCCCCGTCGAGGCTGTCCACAGTGCACGCATCATGGCTTGCCCCCTCCTTTATCAGCTTACTTGCCAAAGACGATTGTTGGCTTGTTGATTGACGTTATCCATCATCGAGATGATCTGCTGGTAGCTTTCGAACGCGCGACCGGCCATGACCATCTGACCCATTTCCCGCATAAGGTTGATGTTGCTGCCTTCCAGCGCTCCTTGGACGACCCGATGCTCGTCGCTGGCCGCGATGCGCGTGGCGCGAGTGGCCTTGAACATCTTGCCGCTGACCTTTTCCATGGTTTCCGGATTCTGGATCTGCACGACCTGCAAGCGGCCGATTTCCTCGCCCTCCTGGTAAACGCTGCCCTGTTCGTCGATCTCAAAGGGCAGACCGTCGCGGATCTGAATCGCGCCCCCCTCGCCCTGCACAAGCAAGCCGTTGCCGGTCGTCAATTGACCTTCCAGATCGAACTGGAAACTGCCGGCGCGCGTATACATCGGGCCCTTGTCGGTCTGCACGACGAAGTAGCCTTCGGTCGCCAGCGCGACATCGAGCGGATTGTCGGTCTGGTGCAACTCGCCCTGCTGGAAGTTGGTGGACGTGTACATGTAATCCGAGATATTGCCGACGTTTTTACGATTCGAGGCGAAACGCTCGTCGTCGATCTGGGCCAGGTAGGAATCGAACATGATGCGATCCCCGCGAAAACCGGTGGTATTCACGTTGGCCAGATTGTTGGCGATGACGTCCAGGCGCCGCATCTGAAATACGCTGCCGGCTACCGCCGACCACATTGCATTGTGCATGAACACCTCCACATCACACACACTTTGGTTCGCAGCCTGGATGAGCAAAGAGGGTGCCAAGAACTTTCTCCGCATTTTATCTCTTATAATTCAATAGGTTAGAAATCACGCACTTTTCCCCGACGGCAAAAATGATCACTCCAAGTCATTTTCCAGCAGGCAAGCCTTGCCTGTTTTGCCGGCAAAAAGCATGTTTGCTGATCTACAAACTTGAATAGCAATTTGCTCGGTGGATTTTAAAAAAAGTATATTGTAAAAAAACTCGATTAAAGATATCGAATTGGAATTCCGATTACACGTTTGTCAACGTCAAGTGAGACCGGATAACTAATCTGAATTGATATAGAAGAAAACTTGCAACTCAAGGAATGAGAGAAGAGTGAATCTTAACGATGAATTAAAGCATCTGCGTGCACAATGTAATTTTTATCGCACAGCGGTGGAGAATTCGCCGACCTTCTTTGTCGCCTTGGATACCGACGGAACGATCGCCCGGGTCAACTCTTCATTGTTACAAGCGATTGAGTATGATGAAGAAGAGATTGTCGGGCGGCATTATCAGGAAATAGCGCCCACCAACTTGCTCAATAGCGCCCAAAGCATCATGGCCAACATTGTACGGACCAAGGAAACCATCAAATACGAAACATTGCTCTATTCCAAATCAGGAAAACCCTTGCTGATCGAGTGGCACGGCTATTATCACGAGAATGAAACCGGTGAGGTCGACTATTTTTTCGGTCACGGCCGCGATATTACCGAGCGTCGCACAACCCTTGAAAAGCTCGAGGAGAGCCAACGGCGTCTTTCCACCTTGTTCGGCAACCTGCCCGGGATGGCCTATCGGTGCAAAAACGATATCAGGTATGCCGCTGAATTTGTCAGTGAGGGATGTCTCGCTTTGACCGGTTACACGCCCATCGAGATGACGACCGATAACGTCGTGGCCTATGGAGATATGATTCATCCCCAGGATCGGGAAACGGTTTGGACCAAAGTGCAGGAAGGCGTGCAACAACACTCCGTGTTTCACATGGTTTACCGCATTCACACCAAAGACAACCAATGGAAATGGGTGTGGGAACAAGGGCGTGGCGTGTATGACGACCAAGACAACCTGGTCGCCTTGGAAGGATTCATCGCCGACATTACCGACCATATCAGCACCGAGGAGCGCCTGGCCGCGGAAAAGGAATTGCTGGCCACGACCCTTAGTTCCATCGGCGACGGCGTGATCACCACCGACATCCACAGCCACATCACGCTGATCAACCAGGTCGCATGCGATTTGATCGGCATCAAGGATGCCGAAGCGCTCGGACAACCACTGGAGAATGTCCTTCATCTACTGCAACAGGATACGCGCCAACGTCTGGAAAATCCGGTCGAACGGGTCATCCGGACCGGCAAGACCTTCGAGATTTCCGATCACACCATTCTGTTGACGCACAACGGTCTGGAGCGGCTGATTTCCGATTCGGCCGCGCCGATCCGCAACACCAACGGGCAAATAATCGGCATCGTGCTGGTGTTCCGCGACATTACCGAGCACGTGCAAATCGAAGAGGAATTGTTGCGCGCCCAGAAACTGGAATCCATCGGCATCCTCGCCGGGGGCATCGCCCACGACTTCAACAATATTCTCACGTCGATCCTGGGAAACGTCACGCTGGCCAAGCTGCTGGCGGAGGGAAACGAAGGCGCCGAACTAAGCCTGACCGAAGCCGAGGAGGCTGCGCTACGGGCCAAGGATCTGACGCAGCAACTGCTGACCTTCTCCCTGGGCGGCATGCCCATTAAAAAGCCGGCGGCGATCAAACCGGTGGTGGTCGATGCGGTACGCCACTCGATGCTGGAGGCGCGAACGCAGTGCACCATCCGGATTCCGGAAGACCTATGGCTGATGGAATTCGACAAAGGGCAGATCATCCAGGTGATTAAATGCCTGCTCACCAATGCCGATCAGGCGATGCCGCAGGGCGGGTTGATCGTCATTTGCGGCGAAAACCGTCAAATCACCCCGGACGATCACTTGCCTTTGCCCCTGGGCGATTACATTTGTCTTTCGATTTCCGATCAGGGAGCCGGCATTCCCGAGGATCACAAGAACCGTATTTTCGACCCCTATTTCACCACCAAGCAAAAAGGCAGCGGCTTGGGTTTGGCGATCACGCACTCTATCGTTAAAAAACACGATGGTTATATTCTTGTCGATTCGGTGCTCGACAAAGGCACGACGTTTCATTTATATTTCCCGGCGATCAAAAAGCATCTGGAGATACAATCATTGGAAAACGAAAAAGAAGCGGCAACGAAAGAAAATAAGCGAATTCTGCTCATGGACGACGAGGAACTGATCCTCAAAGTGACGAGAGAATTGCTGTCCCATTTCGGTTATGAAGTCACTTGCACCAAGAACGGCGAAGAGGCGATCGAGGCATACGAGCAAGCGCGGAAAAGCGATCGGCCGTTTGCGGTGGTCATCATGGACCTGACCATTCCCTACGGCATGGGCGGTAAGGAAACCATCGCCAAACTTCGGGCGCTCGATCCGAGCGTGAAGGCGATCGTCTCCAGCGGCTATTCCACCGATCCGATCATGGCCGAACCGCACCAGTACGGATTCAACGCCGTGGCTACCAAACCCTACAAGGTGGAAGATCTGTTGGCTGTGATCAAAAACGTATCCAATTAGTGGAAAAATTCGTGCGGCTTTCTGGACAAACGCCGTAAAAGTAATAAGATTAGTCAACGCTTCGAAAAAAATCTGTTCCGCATCGATGCAGGATGAAAAGGTGTGTAATTGTGCGGTCTGACGTCCATCGATGATCGAGACGAACGGCTTGCCAAAATTGTTTTCGGCCTGGATGCCCGAATGCGTATAAGGTGAACGAGTGACGGAAAAAACCTCAGCCGGCGCGGTCAAAAAGCAATCCTGGGTTAAATATCAAAAACCCAACGTCGAGGTGACCCTTGCCTTGTTGCCGCCCGCACTGTTCGGCGTTTACAACTTCGGCTGGCGCGCCCTGCTGGTGATTCTGGTGGCGCAGGTTTTCGGCTTCGCCACTGAATTCGCCTTCGTTTATCGCCAGAAAAAACCCGTCACCGCCGCGGTGTTCGTCACCTCAATGCTCTTCGCGCTGATCATGCCGCCCACGATTCCGCTGTGGATCGTCGCGGTCGGCGTCGTCTTCGCCGTCACCTTCGGCAAGATGGTCTTCGGCGGCTTCGGACAGAATCCCTTCAATCCCGCGATGACCGGCCGCGCATTCGTCTACATCAGTTTTCCTGTGGCCATGACCGCCCGCTGGAGTCAGGCCGCCGATCTGTGGCCGCGCGGGCTGGACAACTACCTGGTCGACGCCCTGACCGGCGCCACGCCGTTGACCGCTGGGGCGCAAGGCGCTCCCGTGCCCTACTGGCAGGCGTTTTTCGGTTTCACCGGCGGCAGCATCGGCGAAACGAGCTTTCTGCTGATCGCCCTGGGCGGCGCCTACATCCTTTATAAGAAGTACGCCAACTGGCGGATCGTCGTGGCGACGGCGGGCACGGCGATCGTTTTGCAGACGATCCTCTACCTCACCGACAACTTCGGCCTGACCGACCACCACGCGGTCGATCCGCTGTACATGACCCTCACCGGCGGCTTCGGTCTGGGCGTATTCTACATGGCGACCGACCCGGTCAGCAGCGCCTCGACCGACACCGGGCGGTGGATTTACGGGGCGATTATCGGCGTGGCGACAGTGGTCATCCGCAGCTTCGGCAACTTCCCCGAGGGATTCATGTTCGCGGTGCTGCTGGGCAACACCTTTGCGCCGATCGTCGATCACACGGTGCGCGAGCGCAACAAGGCCAAACGCGCGGCCGCCGCGTTGCGGAAGGGGGCGACGACGTGAACTTCACCAAGTCGCGAGCCTACTCGGTGCTGTACATGTTCGCACTCAGTGCGCTGTTCGCCGGGCTGCTGTCGTTGGTCAAGGTCGTCACCGCCGAGCAGGTCGCCGACAACGAACGCACCGCCGCCAGTAAAAACCTGGTGCGCGTTTTCGAGCTGATGGAGATCACGCCGCAAACCACCGGCGCGCAGTTGGCCGATGCATTGACCAAAAGCGTGCGTCCGCTATGGATCGTGGATAACGGCGGTCCCAAGCTCGTGGACGTCGAACCGGACAAAACAAGATCGGAAGAGCGTCGTGTAGGGAAAGAGTGTAGATCTCGGTG
>CALBTQ010000694.1 GCA_937967875.1 uncultured Pseudomonadota bacterium | reverse complement strand
TCTTCCCCTACACGACGCTCCTTCCGATCTGGCCATCCAGGAGCTGCGCCAACTCATGCCCATGCTCGAAACGCTACGCCCCGAACCGGCGCCCGAAGTGCTCACCGACAACATCTTCGCCGCCACCACCCGGCGCCGTCCGCGCTTCATGCGCCGCCGCCGGATCCTGGGCCGCGACTCCTTCCCGCTGTCGGCCGCCGCCGCGATCCTCGTTGCGTTGATCGCTGTCGTCGCCGTCTACAGCAACCTGGAAATGCACAACCATCTGCCCCGGGCGGCCAAGGAAACCGTGACCGATCAGCCCATGGAAACCGTGGCGCAGCCGGCTGCGAAACTGGCCTTCCAGGAACTGGCCTTCGACGACGAAAAAGCCAAGGGAGCGGTCGACATCGGTCTGACCGACGTGTCGGCCCGCAAGCAGGAAAGTGCGAAAACGCGCGCCGAAAACAAAACCGGGCGGTCCGCGCTCGGCGGCCTGCACAAAAGCGCCGAAGGCAACGGCCTGCGCAACGCCGCTTACGGGCCGAGCGAATCGGCGACCGCGATCGTCCTGCCGCCCCCGCCGGTCATGGTCGCACCCGCGCCGGAAGCGGCAGAGCCCAAACGCGAAGATTCCGCGCCGGCGGTGACCGACGAACTCGCGGCCGTCGACCGCGATGAGGAACGCTACGCCGCCGAGGAAGAGGAGCGCGAATACCGGCGCCCGGTGTTGACCGGCGCCGCCGCCGAGACGGTGGCCGAGCAGCAAAACACAAAGCCCGCCGAAGCGCCCGCCGCGCCGGATGTGTCGATTCGCTTTTTCAGCCGGCAGAAAAAAATGAAAGCGGCCGATCAGGCCGGCGGCGGTGAAGCGGCGATCGTCGCGAACATCACCCAGCGCTGGGAAGGCCGCCACAGCGGCTTCCACAAACCGGGCCGCGTGGTGGTGCTCACGGCGGAAAAATGGCCGACCCTCTGGCAGTACATGCACGCGAGCGTCATCGAAAAACCGCCGCTGCCGCCGCTGGACTTCGACCAGCACATCGTTATCGCCGTGTACATGGGCCTGCGCTCGACCGGCGGTTTCGCCATCTCCATCGACCGCGTCGCCCTCGTCGGCGATCACCTCGAAGTGACCGTGCAGCAAACGACGCCGCAACCCGGCCGGATGGTCACCCAGTCGCTCACCCAGCCGTACTCGGTCGTGGTCATTCCGCGCACCCTGGGCGGAGTGACCATCAAAGCCGACACGCCGATCAAGTTCATCTATCGCTGAGCCGGCCGGCGATCCCTTTCGCCATGATTATGTCATTGTGTATTTTCCCGAGAGAGCTTGACTATGCTTTGTCCGACTGTCTAGAGTGATGGCGGGAAGATGAAAATCGTCTTCTCCGACGCCGCCTATTGAAAGGAGGTTATCATGTCTGGACGATTCCCCTATCGACCGCTCCCGGCGCTGCTGATTGCCTTTGCTTTTCTTGCCGTAACTTTCGCGATTGCCTGCAACGGAAACGATGACGACGATGACGACGACAACGGCGCGACGCCGCAAAACGGCTGGTCCGGCGACTGCAACTGGGAGTTTGACGGCAGTACGCAGAGTTCCCTGTCAAAAGCGGAAAACCAATGCCTGCCGCCCGACCCGGGCGACAACGAGCATTATGCGATGCTGGACGAAATCCTGAACGTCTTTACGGGCGCCTACGAGGATCAAAACGGCCGCGCCATCGAAATCACCTGCCGCCCGGAAGGCTATTGGACGCTCCCCAACTTGATTGACGATGCGCGTTGCTCGGCATATTGGGGCATTCCTGTCTGGGTGACCTTTGCCGACGAAACCGCAAGTCGTCCGGCGAGAATCGACCAACTGCATCCAGGGTTCACTGCCGCCACTGAAATCGGCTACGTGCCCGGCGAGAACGAAGACGAAATCCTGGGCGGTCGCTTCGGCGACGTCGACGGCGACTGGTATTGGAAATTCTCCAACGGCGATCGCTGGACGAAAACGGATTGACGCTCACCGCACGTAGAAGCGTTTGCGCGACATCAATTTGGGCAGCGCGTTTAACGCCACGCCGGTGAACATCGAGCGCGTGCGCGGCCCCAGACGGTCCGCCACCGGCCGGCCGATCGCCTCGGCGACCAGCGCCAGCAGATGCGTGACCGGCAGACCGATCGCCGGCGGACGCAGCATCCCCAACGTCAGATAGCAGCCGGTGCAATAGGTCGCCACCTGCTCGCCGCTCGTCTTGGCGTATTCGCGATGCGCCCACAACGCCACCCGCGCCAGGTCGAAGGGCGATTGGCGCGGCGCGGCGGCCGCGATGCCGCAACACAATCCCTCTTCGCGCTGATAGCGCGCCTCGGTCGTTTCCGCGCCCAGGCGGTGCAGCAACGCACGCACATCGTCCATAAATCCGCCGCCCAACAGCCGCGCGTGGCAACTGTCGTGCATCACCACCTTGCGGCGCAACGGAGCCGTCACCGTCAACGCGCCGCTGTCGAGCCGTTCGTTGAGATACTCGGTGACGAACGTCAGCTCAAAATCGAGTCGCACGTTGAAGCGCTCGGGATAAACGTTTTTAAACATATTGTAGCCGGCGGGGCAGATCATCACCAGGCACTCGACGTCGCGACCGGCGTAATACTCCGCCACGCGCTCGGCGCACAGCCGCGCCTGATCGAACAGGCCCATGCGGTAGTACATTTCGCCGCAGCACACATCCAAGCTGCCCGCGACGGTCAGGTCGTCGAACACGCCCGACTGCGTCAGGTACGCGCTGCTGATCAGGTTGCAGCCCGGGTACAGCGTGACGCCGCGCGGCTCGTTGGCCGCCCATTGCTCCACCAGTGCGCGTTCGTCGGCGGGCAGACGGCGCACGATGTCGGAACGAAACGTCTTGGCCTCGGTAGGCATTAAATATTTAGCGCGCGCGGGCAGACCGTCGCGCAGGTAGTCGGCGTACCATCGCTCCAGAATGCGCCCGTAGGGATCGGCGCCGTGCGGGCAGAAGGCGTTACAGGCCGAACACGAGATGCAATGCGCCGTCAGGTGCGGCGTCTCGCGTCCCTCGTCGAGTCGCCGCATCTCGATCGCCGCCTCTTGCGGCGTCAGGCGCAGGTAGATGCAACGGCTCAAGCATTGCCCGCAACGTCGGCAGGGTTGGCGCATCGATCCTCCTTATATATGTTTCGACTAACATATTACATGGACAATCCCAAAGCATATTATAGAGAAATCATTGTATATTGTCTGCATAAAAATAATCGCCCACCGACACGGGATCACCTTGGAATTATTATTTATTATTGAATTTTTCAATTACTTCTTTTGCCGTTTTTATCTTT
This sequence comes from uncultured Pseudomonadota bacterium, assembly GCA_937967875.1. Classification (GTDB taxonomy): domain Bacteria; phylum Lernaellota; class Lernaellaia; order Lernaellales; family Lernaellaceae; genus CALBTQ01. The sequence continues at coordinate 1,821 of CALBTQ010000694.1, read as the reverse complement.
AAAGAAACCATTGAACAAAGGTTCAATAATGACGCGTTGCATTCAAAAATTAATTTAAAAATCCATTTCTCCAATTGTATGCAGAATGGTCGTTTTAGATAAAGATCAATATTTTTCGATGTCTTAGCTATTTACCCTTGACAAGATTTTCGATTTTAGGCATAAGCATACATATCATGTTAATTGGATATTTTGATTCAATCAGACATTCGTTCTAGAATAGTTATGCTAATGAGTAACGGGGGATCATGGAATGCAAAATCGGAGAGACGGGAAAGAGACTCGGGCCGACATCCTCAAAGCCGCTTTACACCTATTCGGTGAATACGGCTACCACAAAACATCAATATCGATGGTGGCGGATAAGGCTAAAGTCTATCGCAGCGCGATCGCCTTCTACTTCGGGTCGAAAACCGACCTGCTGCTGGGTGTCTGGGAACATTATATCGAAAACCACCTCCTGAGCCTGATCCAGGAACTTTCTTACGAGATGGACAACGGCAATCAGCACCACATTCTTAAACGAATGATCAGCCTCTGGACCGACAACTACACCGCAGACCCGGAACAAATGCGCGCCACCTTGCGTTTGCTGCTTGACGGCCCCCAATCCATTCCCGTGCTGTCAAAGCAGGCGCAGTCCTTGTTCTATAACGCGCATCAGTTGATGGAACAGCTCATCGCCCGCGGGCAGCTCAACCGGACCATCAGCCGGGAGATCAACTCCAACTCGATGGCCAACCTGCTGATGCTGGCGATTCTGGGCATTCAATACGGATGCTATCTGTGCCCGGACATCTGCACGCCGGAAAAAACAACCGCGGATCTACACACGCTGTCCGAGGTCTTTTTTATGCAGCCAGCCCTGCAGGCGACCGGTAGCGAAGGCCAAGCGCCGCAACCACATTAATCCCGGAACGGCCGTTAGAGTCAGCCAACGGCGCGTGCGCCAAAGGTACAGTTGCGCGCGACGGATCTGCCGATCCTCCAGCGCCGGCGCAATGACGACCGCCAACGCGGGCGCAATCCACCACCAGTGATGAAGCAGCGCAAGCGCGACGCCGATCGGCGGAAACATCAAGATCATCGTTTTCATCAATTGCGACAACGCACGCCGCGCGGTGATTGTCTCGGTTTGCCCGTCGCGCGTCGCGCCCCAGTAAGCGCGTCGCCACCAGAGCCGCAGCGTATCGGGGTTGCGGTGGTAGAGCACCGACCAGCCGGCGACGCCGGTGCGCAGCCCAAGCGTTTCCACCCGCCGCGCCAGGTCGACGTCCTCGCCGTACAGCCGCGTTTCGTCGAAACCGCCGAGCCGTTGGAACACCTCGCGCCGGTAGCACCACGCGCCGGTGCCCCGCTGCCCGGCGGCGACCAGCGAATGGTTGACGATCCACTGCGCGTCGCTCAACCGCACGACGACGTTGTCGCGCTCGGTCCAGCCGCGCACGCCCAGCGCCAGCGACGCGCCGACGCGCTCGTCGCCCAATGCACGCAAACACACGCGCAGATAGTCCGGCGCGTAGTATCCGTCGGCCTCGGCGAAAAACAGCACGTCGCCGCTCGTCTCCCGCGCGCCTTGGTTGCGCGCCGCCGCCGGACCGCCGTTGGTCGCGCGGCGAATCACCCTCGCGCCGGTTCGTTCGGCGACCGCCGCGGTGTCGTCGGTCGAAGCGTCGTCGACCACGACGATTGCCGTCGCCACGCCTTCCTGCGCGCGCAACGATTCGATGCACCGGGCGATCGTCGCGGCGTTGTTGTACGCCGGAATCACCACGGCCACCGGTTCGGCGGGCGCATAGGGCGGATGATCGAACGGCGCCA
>CALBTQ010000693.1 GCA_937967875.1 uncultured Pseudomonadota bacterium | reverse complement strand
CCACCGAGATCTACACTCTTTCCCTACACGACGCTCTTCCGATCTCGCCAGGTGCTGATTATGCCGATGGTCGAGAAGCTGGCCGCGGACATGGATCTGAACCTCGGCAAGGTGGCCCAGCCGATCCGCGTGGCGATGACCGGCGCGGCGGCCAGCCCGCCGTTGGACATCACGCTGGCGCTCATCGGCCGCGACGAGGTGATCCACCGGTTGGAACGAGCGATCGCCAACTATCCGCAATAAAAAAAGGGCGGGATCGCTCCCGCCTCCGAATCCTTCGACAGCCCTCATCCCCAACCCTTCTCCCACGGGGAGAAGGGAGGCCGGATCGCCGGAAAATCCGGGACATGTACTCGTTACGTGTCCCGTGATTTTCGGTGTGCTTCTTACCCTCTCCCGGGGGAGAGGGTCGGGCGCAGCCCGGGGTGAGGGCGAAATTCAAACCGAAAACAAAAAAAAGGGCGGGATCGCTCCCGCCCTCTTCCATACCACAACTGAATCAATGCAGGCGCTCGCCGGGTTTGCCGCCGGGCGCTTCGACCAACGTGACATGCTCGCCCTGCGGCGTCTTGTTCGACGCGGCGATCACCATGCCTTCGCTGAGCCCGAAGCGCATCTTGCGCGGCGTGAGGTTCGCCGCACACACGACCAATTTACCGATCAGCGAAGCCGGATCGCTCACGTGCTTGGCGATGCCCGCGAACACGTTGCGCTGCCCCAACGGTCCCAGGTCGAGAGTTAGCTGAAGCAGCTTGTCCGCCCCTTCCACCGACTTGGCATCGAGCACCTTGGCCACGCGCATATCGAGCTTGGTGAAATCGTCAAAGGAAATTTCGGTCGCCAGCGGCTCGACCGGAAGCTGCGCGACCGTCGCAGGCTTGGCTGTGACCTTTGCCGGATCCTGATCGGTCGCCTCGATCTTCGCCCACGAATCGCGCAGCGTCACCGTGCGGTTGAAGACCAGATTATCGACCTGATGTTCGCGACGATCGGCCACGAAATAGCCGTTGCGCTCGAACTGGAAACGCTCCTCGGATTTGGCGTCGGCCAGAATCGGCTCGACCTTGCAGCCGGTGAGCGTTTGCAGCGAATCGGGATTGAGCACACTCAAGTAGTCGCCGGAGGCCATCGGATCTTCGACGGTGAACAGGCGATCGTACAGGCGCACTTCGGCGTCCAACGCGTGTTTGGCCGACACCCAGTGCAGCGTGCCTTTGACCTTGCGGCCGTCGGCCGGCGTACCGCCGAGCGATTCGGGATCCCACGTGCAGCGCAGTTCGACGACCTTGCCGCTTTCGTCCTTGATCACCCGCTCGCACTTGATCAGGCAGGCCGCGCGCAAACGCACTTCGGCGCCCGGCGCGAGGCGGAAGAATTTCTTCGGCGGGTCCTCGCGGAAATCGTCGCGCTCGATGTAGAGTTCGCGGCTGAACGGGACCTTACGCGTTCCCAACTCCGGATGCTGCGGATGATAGGGAATCTCGAATTCGTCGACGCGATCTTCCGGATAATTCTCGATGACCACCTTCAGCGGATCGAGCACGGCCATCACGCGCGGCGCGTTCTCGTTGAGGTAATCGCGCACGGTGTGCTCCAGCAGCGCGATGTCGACGGTGGTATCGGCCTTGGCCACGCCGATGATGTCGGCGAAGTTGCGGATCGCCGCGGGCGGATAGCCGCGCCGGCGCACACCGGCGATGGTCGGCATGCGCGGATCGTCCCATCCGCTGACCTTGCCGCTTTCCACCAGCGCCAGCAGCCAGCGTTTGGAGATGACCGTATACGTCAGGTTGAGCCGCGCGAATTCGATCTGCCGCGGCGGACGTTCCAGACGCAGTTCGCGCAGGAACCAATCGTAGAGCGGCCGGTGATCCTCGAACTCCAGCGTGCAGATGGAGTGCGTGATTTTCTCCAGCGCATCGGACTGACCGTGCGCGAAATCATACATCGGATAGATCAGCCACTTGTCGCCCGTCCGGTGATGATGCGCGCGTTTGATGCGGTACATCACCGGATCGCGCATGTTCATGTTGGGCGACTGCATGTCGATCTTGGCCCGCAGGACTTTCGCACCGTCGGGGAACTCGCCGTCGCGCATACGGCGGAACAAGTCGAGGTTTTCCTCCGGCGTGCGGTTGCGGTACGGGCTTTCCTTGCCGGGCGTGTAGAAGTTGCCGCGGTATTCCTTGAACTCGTTTTCGTTGAGCTCGCAAACGTAGGCTTTGCCTTCCACGATCAACTGCTCGGCCCACAGGTAAAGCTGATCGTAGTAGTCCGAGGCGAAGAACAGGCGGTCTTCCCAATCGAAACCGAGCCAGCGGATATCCTCCATGATCGACTCGACGTACTCGATGTCCTCCGCTTCCGGATTGGTGTCGTCCATGCGCAGGTTGCAAACGCCGCCGTAATCGCGGGCGATGCCGAAATTCAGACAGATCGACTTGGCATGGCCGATGTGCAGGTAGCCGTTGGGCTCGGGCGGGAAACGCGTGGTCACGCGCCCGTCGTTTTTCCCTTGTTTCAGATCTTCATCGATAATTTCACGAATGAAATTGGATTTTACGCTTTCGTTATTCTTTTCGCTCATAGTCGCTCACCGTAATGAGAAGTTAATGCAACCTTTCGCCCGGTTCGCCGGCGGGCGCTTCGATAAACGACAAATGCTCCTGCTTCCCGTCGGGCGTGGTGCTCACACCCAAAACAACCATCCCTTCACTGACGCCGAATTTCATTTTTCGCGGCGCCAGATTGGCCACGCAGATAAACTTCCTGCCCACCAGCGTGGCCGGATCGTCAACGTGTTCGGCGATGCCGGCAAAGATGTTGCGCGTACCCAGCGGGCCCATATCGACGGTGAGGCGCAACAGTTTTTTCGCACCCGGCACCGCTTCGGCCTCGACGATTTTGGCCACGCGCATGTCGACCTTGGTGAAGTCGTCGAAGGAAATTTCCTCGGCCAGCGGCTCGACCGCGTAGTCGAACTTCGGCGCGGATTTGGCTTCGGCGACCTTGCTGGCTTCGACCATCGCCTCGATCGCCGCCGGATCCACACGCTGCACCAAGTGCGTGAATTCGCCGATGCGATGACCGGCGTTCAGGTCGGCCTTCGCGTCGGCCCAGGTCAACGGATCGACGGCCAGCACCGCTTCGATGTCAGCCGCATACTTGGGCAGCACCGGTTTGAGGTACGCGGCAACGATTTTGGTCACGTTGACCGCGGCGGTGCAGATGTCGCGTGCGCGCTCCAGATCGCCGGCTTTGACCGCATCCCACGGCGCGGCGTTTTGCAGGTACAGGTTGCCCGCTTCGGCCACGCGGCAGATGCGCTCGACGGCCTGCGCCGGATTGAGTTTGGCATACGCGGCGGCAATGGCTTCACCCTCGCCTTCGGCCTGGGCGATCAACTCGCGCGCATCGTCGGGAATGTTGCCCAGCGTGCCGCCCAGGCGCTTGTCGACAAAGCTGATGGCGCGGCTGGCCAGATTGACGATCTTGTTGATCAACTCGGCGTTGACGCGGTTGACGAAGTCCTCGAAGACCAGATCGATGTCCTCGATCTTGCCGCTGAGCTTCGCCGCGTAATAGTAGCGCAGGAACTGCGGATCGAGATGATCCAGGTACGTGCGTGCGTTGACGAACGTGCCGCGCGACTTGGACATCTTTTCACCGCCGACGCGCAGGAAGCCGTGCACCAACACCTGCTTGGGCAGGTTCAGATCGGCCGCCATGAGCATCGCCGGCCAGAACAGCGTATGGAAGTAAACGATGTCCTTACCGATGATGTGATAAATCTCGGGACCCGGTTTTTCCCAGTAATCGGCGACATCGAGCCCGTGTTCCTTGCAGTAGGCTTCGGTGCTGGCGATGTAGCCGATCGGCGCGTCGAGCCAGACGTAGAAGTACTTGTTCGTCTCGCCGGGGATCTCGAAGCCCCAATACGGACCGTCGCGGCTGATGTCCCAGTCGCGCAGGCCTTCTTTGATCCAGTTGTTGACGTAATTGCCGACCTCTTCCTGCAGGTGATCGTCGCTGCCGGTCCATTCCTTGAGTCGGTCGGCCATTTTGCCCAGTTCGAAGAACAGATGTTCACTGGACTTGAGCACCGGCCGGTTGCCGCACACGGCGCACTTCGCCTCGATCAACTCGGTCGGATGATAGATCGGAAGAGCACACGTCTGAACTCCAGTCACCGAATACGAT